>JAHEZF010000003.1 GCA_023251215.1 Sphingobacteriales bacterium
CTCCATTTTAATTCCTTTCACCAGTTTGCCTTCGATAGCCAGCAGACCCGCATCGGTACTGCCAAAATGATAGCATTCTATATTGCTGAACAATTGTTTTTCCTTGACTAATGACTGGTACAGCCTTGATGATCCTCCTCCGCTTAATATATCAGTGAGCAGATCGGTTACATAATATTTACCGTCGAGCCTTGCAGGCATATGCCAGCATTTGTATAAAGCGTCCAGCGGCACATTTGCGTTCACCGTTGTTTTTCTTTCTTCCTTTTGCACGGGTTCCTGCGTAAGATCTCTTTTATATTTTTCGCCTGGTGGAATTTCATCAAACCATTTTGCGGCCAGTTCTTTTACTTTTTCTAAAGTTACATTTCCAGCCACCACCAAAACAGCATTAACCGGGCGATAATATTTAAAGAAAAAATTTTTTACGTCTTCCAGTTTCGCATTTTCAATATGTGATAATTCTTTCCCGATCGTCATCCAGCGGTACGGATGTTTTTTATAGGCCAGTTCCCTCATCCGGTGCCAAACATCTCCATAGGGTTTGGTGAGATAATGTTCTTTGAATTCTTCACACACCACTTTGCGCTGTACTTCCAGGTTTTTTTCAGTAAAAGCCAGAGACAACATGCGGTCACTTTCCAGCCAGAATGCTGTTTCAAGATTTTCGGCTGGAAGTTGTATATGGTAATTGGTAAGATCGTTGGTGGTGTAGGCATTGTTCTCGCCCCCGGCCATTTGTAACGGCTCATCATAGCTGGGAATATTGACAGAGCCGCCAAACATTAAATGCTCAAACAAATGAGCAAAACCTGTCCGGTCAGGATCCTCGTCCCGTGAGCCCACATCATACATAATATTCATAACCGCCATGGGAGTGGAGCTGTCCCGGTGAACAATTACCCGCAGGCCATTGGTCAGTATAAATTTTTCGAAATTGATCATAAGAAATTATAATCATGAAATTAAAAATCGTCCGACCTGGGTCTCCGCCTGAGAGGCTGTCTAAATTTAAAGAAAGGATCACGGATAACACGGATTAGACGGATTTTAATTGATTTATTCCGTGTATATCCATTCAATCCGTTTTATCTGTGTTCTAATGTCCTGTTTTTAAACAGTCACTGGGGCGGATTGCCGAAGGCGACAATGAAGCTATAGCGAACAATGTAAAAGTATTGAAAAATACGGCTATAACTGTGAAAGCACCTGTTATGGGAGAAATGCGGGGAACAGATCAGATAATGCTTTTTACCTTGAATACAATCTCTATCAATTCTCCACCCCTCCGGATGATGAGTTTAACTCTTTCGTTGGGTACCTGCAGCGCTTGCTTATACTGATCGAGGTTTTGGGAAAAATTTTTATTAACTGCTATCACTTCATCTCCCTCTTTCAGGCCAGCTGCTTCAGCGGGAGAATTTTTTGCCACATCTCCAATGAGTATTACGCCTCTGATCAGGTACAATTCAATGCCGGAATAAGAATAATCAAACTGGTCGGCGAAATGAGAGTTGGGTGTAATATAAATATCTCTCTTTTCATAATTAATGATCACATTAAAGCGTCGCAATATATCGTTGCCGATCAATCCGCCCATATAGGGATAATTGGTAACATTATTTTCATCATCAAAAACATAAACAGGAACATTTTTGAAACGGTACGGTCCTAGTTTTGTTTCTTTTATCACCATCAGTTCCATGTCTATTTTTCCCCCGAGGCCTTCACCTTCTTTTATCCAGCGTTTTTTTTTCTTGTTCAGGAAATTACTGTCATTTACAAAATCTTTTGTAAGTAACATACAAACACCGGCGCCCATATCATATAAGAATCTTGAACTGACCGCATAATCATCTTTTACTCTTGCCGACTGTGCTACCAATTGGTTGATGGTGGGCTTTAAAAGATAGCCGCCCCGTGGATAGCGAAGAGTGCCTTTGTTGCAGAAATCAATCTTCATGTTGTCGTAATCTATCTTAATAATATAGCGGTTCATCACAGAATAGCCAATTATGCCGTCAATACGTTCGCCATATACTGCAGTAAGAATGGAATAGTCGTTTATATGAAAATCGAGACTGTCTATAATCAGCCCCGGAAAATGTAATTGCTGGTTATATAAAAAGCTGACTTTGCGGATGGTGGCAATACCACGTATTGTTCTTTCGGTTGGGATTGGGTGCAAATTGAACTCAACAGCCGTGGAAGAATCAAGAGATATCCCGCTGCTGCCGGTATCCAATATAAAATTGAGTGTATCGGGGTTAGTACCAAGTTGTGCCCTTACAATAACAATTCCCCCCGTAAGCTGGATAAATGGAATACGGGTAAGCAGCTTTGATGGCGGTTCAATAAATTCTTCCTGGGCTTGCATGGACTTGGATGCCAGCAAGGAAACAATCACAGAAAGGCAAATAAATATCTTTCTCATGCAGTTAGTTGAAATTGCAACCCATTCACTATTCATGACAATTCTTTTATTTTAAATGATGCACTCTGTATCCTTTCTGTAATGTACTGAGTTAATGATCAAGCTCAAAACCTTTGCTGCCGCCAAAGCAGCCGTTCACCACTTTTTTCTGTTATTGCATTGTACCTTTACTTTATTAATAACACTATGCAACTAAACGGGATATATCAGAAAGCTGTTGCCTTCGGTTTTCTTTCTGTGGAAGAAGGAGTGCATCTTTATCATCATGCACCATTATCCGACCTGATGTTTATAGCGGATGAGTTACGAAAAAAACAGGTGCCGCACGGGAAAGTAACCTGGCAGATAGACCGTAATGTAAATACTACCAATGTATGTGTTGCCAATTGTAAGTTTTGCAATTTTTATCGCATCCCCGGCCATGCCGAAGCGTATATCACAGACATGCCCACATACCGGAAAAAAATTAAAGAAACATTGAAGTTCGGAGGAGATCAGTTGTTATTACAGGGCGGCCATCATCCTGAATTGGGCCTGCAATTTTATGTAGATACTTTCCGGCAGATCAAAAAAGAATTTCCAACCATTAAACTTCATGCACTGGGCCCGCCCGAAGTGGCGCATATAACCAAGCTGTCCAAAGGACCCAATGGGGAAAAAAGCACACATCGTGAAGTGCTGATGGCTCTGAGAGCGGCAGGCATGGATTCATTGCCCGGCGCCGGCGCCGAAATTTTAATTGATCGGGTAAGAAGATTAATAAGTAAAGGCAAATGCGGCGCACAGGAATGGCTCGATATTATGCATGAAGCTCACAAATTAAATATCACCACGTCGGCCACTATGATGTTTGGCCATGTAGAAACAATTGAAGAACGATTTGAGCATTTGGTAAAAATAAGAGAACTGCAAAACCGCATCCCGATAGCTATCGGGACTGAAAACGCCAAGGGCTTTTTAGCTTTTATTCCATGGACCTTCCAGGATGTGGATACCCTGCTGGCAAAGATCCGTGGTGTACATAATTTAACTACACCTGAAGAATATATCCGCATGATCGCCTTAAGCCGTATCATGTTGCCCAATATTAAAAACATACAGGCAAGCTGGTTAACGGTTGGCAAACAAACCGCACAACTTTGTTTGCACAGCGGCGCCAACGATTTTGGTTCTATTATGCTGGAAGAAAATGTGGTCAGCGCTGCCGGTGCCCCGCATCGTTTTACTTATAAAACAATCCAGGATGCCATCCGTGAAGCAGGCTTTGAACCGCAACTGCGCAACCAGCAATATGAGTGGAGAGAAATACCTGAAACAATAGAAGAGCAGGTGATTGATTATTGAAAAAAGCCATTAGCTATTAGCCTGTCTGCCATGCAGGCAGGCAAAGAATATCCCCCCCTTGACCGGAGGGGCAGGGATTGATGAAGTAAAAGAACTTCGGCGTTCTGAATTCCTTGTTCATCTGTTCGACATTCTCTACTTCGGATACTTCTCCACTTTATTGCTCAACGGTTTTATTGTTCGCAGGTAAGCATAAATTGCTTTCAGGTCATCATCCGTCATGCCGGCATATGATACAAGCGGCATGATGGTATTTTGTGTTCCGGGATCAAAACTATAGGCCGCTTCTTCGCGGTATTGAATGAACTTGTTCATAAATCGCTCTTCATTCCAGGCGCCAAGCCCGGTAGCAGAATCCGGAGTGATATTGGCGGAGTTCACTTTAAAACTGCCCACATCAAAAGCTGAACCCCCGGCAAAAGACCGGCTGAAGTCAAATTGTCCTTTTACCTGTGGTGTATGACAGTCCATACAAACGGCTGCATTAATCAGGTATTCTCCATATTTTACCGGATCACTTTCCGGCGGACGCATATTATCATCAACTGATTTTTGCAAAGCGGGACCCGGATAGGCCATACTTATCGGTATCATCAGGTGTCTTACCGGTACTTTATTTTTTACTGGTTTCAATGTACGGATGTAAGCAATTATGCTGAGCAGATCTTCTTTAGCCATATGATTAAAATTTACATATGGCATCATGGGGAATAGGGTATCGCCATTTTTACTGATCCCCTGTGTTATGGCCCGCAACACTTCATCATCGGTCCATGTACCAATGCCTGTTTCGGGATCGGGTGTAATATTTTTGGCATAGACCGTTCCCGGTAATCCTATAAGTTTCTGATCAAATACTTCGCCACCCATACCCTCTGTGCCGGGAATTACCGGCCCTGCAAATTTGCTGAAGTCCCGTTTGCTGTGGCAATCAAGACAAGGAGTAACATGATTAGCCAGGTACTCGCCTCTTGCAATAACATTTTTAATGGAGTCTTCTCTGGCATTGACCTGCGGTTCTGATTTATTGTTATTACAGGCCATAAAATAAACGGCAGAAATTGCAGCAATCAGGATTGCAGTTACGGTAATAAGCTTTCTCATTTTGAATGGCAGTTTAATAATGGTTAAAAGGGGTTATTAAAGATTGGAAAAGTTTTCAGAAAAAACAAAAAATTAATCGGGGAGAATGGCGGTTTCCAGTTCACTGTCAAGTACAACCAATTTTGCTTTATATCCTTTCGATATCCGGCCAAGTTTATTATCCAAACCCATTACTCTTGCCGGGTAAAGGCTGCACATCCTCAGCGCCTCTCCCATTTCTATACCGGCATACTGAACTAAATTTTTTAACGCCTTCCTCATGGTTAAGGCAGATCCGCTGAGAACACCCGCCGCTTCATATTTATCTCCGGATGATATATGCTGGTAATATCCTTCGGTAGTATTGGTGACGGCATCGGTGATCGCAAATAATCTTTCTTTCATAACCCGTTTGGCAATGCGGATAGCAGCAAAATCCACATGATGCCCATCGGGAATAATGCTGGCCGTAACAGTTGTGTGATCCATGGCGGCTCCCACTAATCCGGGCTCCCGGTGTTGAAACGGACTCATCGTATTATATAAATGTGTAACCGTGGTAATGCCGTTGGCAAAACTTTCTATCGCTTCTTTATACGTTGCATTGCTGTGTCCGGCCGAGATGATGATATTATGCGAAAGAATCAATTCAATAAGTTCTTTGCCGCAGATTTCAGGAGCAAGTGTGATCATTTTAATAACTCCCTTACCATAGTTCAATAATTCTTCCGCTTCTTTCATGGATGGTAAATGGATTAATGATTCAATATGGGCGCCTTTTCTTTCGGGGTTGATCCACGGCCCTTCGAGGTGCAGGCCCAATATTCCTTCTCCTTTATTATTCCAATAATCTTTTACCGCATCAATACATTTATAAAATACATCTTTAGTATTTGTGGCAACAGCAGGCAAACAATAAGCAGTACCGCTCTTATTGCAATATTCATTCAGTTTAATGAGTGAATTGGGTTCGGGATAAGTTGCCAGCAGCTTATCATATGCTCCGTATATTTGAAGGTCAATAAATGCAGGAGCAAGAATATGGTCGGGGTAAGTTTCTGTGACGGTATTGCCTGTCAATGATGAAGTCGGTATTATGTCTGCAATAATTCCTTTTTCAACAACAATTGCATGTCCATGCAGCCAGTCATCACCGGTAAAGATGCGGTCAGAGATATAAACTTTTTTACCCTGCATGGTATTTATTAGCAGGTAAAAATACAATCATGGCAAGAAAATATATTTCAAAACAATAAAAAAGGGGGACCAGGAATGGCCCCCCGTTGTTGTTAATGTTAAACCTTGAGCTTAACGATTTTTGACAACAATCTTTTCAATGGACTGCTCGCCGGTTTCGCGGATGATTACCCGCAGGCCATAAATACCCGGCGACAGGTTATCAATCTGGATGTTGTTAGTAACGCCTTTCCATTGTTTCATGATTCGGCCATTCATGTCAATCAATGATACATCACGAATGCCATTTGCATCTTCGAATACTACATTTGCCTTGCCGTCAAAACTCGGGTTTGGATAAACGATTATTTTACTTATCTGGCTTTCTCCCCTTACTGATCTGATATCGCTGTATTTGAATTTACCGTCAAAATCAACCTGGCGAAGCCGGTAATTGCTTATCCCTTTGGAATTATTGAAGTCATTATAGGTGTAGTAAAGTTCTGAATTGCTGTTTCCTGCTGGCGCCTGCGATGGTACAAAAGCAATCGTTTGCCAGCTTCCGGTTCCAATTTGTTTTTGCAGTTCAAACCCCGTATTGTTTGCTTCGGTTGCAGTAACCCATTTCAATTCAACTATTGAATGATTTCGTTTAGCAGAAAATGATTGGAACGATACAACAAGCGGGAAACATCCCGGATCTAAAGCAAGAGCATTTGTAGTTACAGATGATCCCGTAACAACTGCCTCAACCCACAAACTTATTAACTGGTTAAAACTGGTAGCGCCGGGATAAACCAAGTTAACACGGGCAAGGGTTCCGCCCGGAGCCAAAGTAGTATCGGCACCTGTAAGCAGGGTGCTGTCAAATCCAACCCCATCAGGATTAAAAAACAGATCACCGTTATCGGTATACAGCACATAATGCACTGTCATATTAGTGGCGCCGTTATTGGTGATACCAAAGCTTACACTTCTTGGACTGCATATTTTCAATGCAACTACCCTGGGACTTTTTAAATCAAAGGATAAACCCTGGGTTACACAATGTACATTTCTTCCATTAGCTGCCTGGCTTGCCCAAACATCGGCTTCCAAAGGCAATAAACCCGAACAGCCCGAAATGATCAGAGTGATATTTTTAATTGTCATTCTTTCGGATGTACCGGAAATTGGTGTTTTAATAACACTGAGCCCGGTTGTTAAAGGAATAACTGCGGCATCGGCCGGATAGGTTGTCCCTATTGTCGGTGTTGGGGTTCCATTATTAAAAATGGAAATAGTACCCAGCGAGTTTACCAGATCTGGGGCCTTTGGTGCACTCGTGGGATTGGAATAAATAGTGGCCCAGTTGGCAGCCGGGGTATGATAGTTGGCTGCTTTCCACAAATGGATGTAGGCGAACTTGTTACCATTGTTCACTTCCTGCTGCCAGCTTAAATTGAATTTAACCTGGCATGTTGTAGTGTTAATACTAACCAGTTCAACAGACACCCTGGACACAGTACATTGTGCATTTAATTGGGCATACATGCCAAACAGCACAATGAAGACAAAAAATAGATTCTTTTTCATGCTCAAAGTTTTTTAGTTCATAATTCGGATTCGTTAAAAAGTTGTTCATACTACCGGGTTATAAAACAGACAGAACCCTATCAGGGTATCCATAGGTTTACAATTGGTAATTAAGAGGAAGGACTTTTCTGTTTTTGGAGTACAATTAAACCAGGGAAATCATGGGAGAAGGATTCAGGAACCGGCAATCGGGATAAATTGTCTGTAATATAAGACCCCAATAACCATTCGAAAGGTATAATAAAATATTGCCATTTTATAATTTTCAGCCATATAAATTTTTTAGGGCGTTTAATCAGATTGTCTTTAAAATTGCCAGTAACTGCGGTTTTTAAGTAGTTTTCCTATGCTTCTACAGTGTCACAAAACGATAACCAACTCCTTTAATAGTAATGATTTCCAGCGAAGGATCCTCTTCTAGTATAACTGCAGAGTTTAGTGATGTAAATATCAAGGTTTCTGGAGTTGAGGAAGGAGTTATTTCCCCAAGGCAGGTTCAGTATATACTTCGATCAATTTGGGGGTCTCTCCCCAAAAACTATTGCCGTTTTTGTTTCGGCATGTAATCATCCAGGTAATTATTATATGTTTTATTCCAGTCGTTCAGCGCTGCCGTTCGTTCTTTGTTCAGGTCGTTATTGGTTGAATTAAAATTTTTGAGTGCACTATTGATATCATTTACCTCCTGGTTATACTGGTCAACATCTTGTTTGGTTCGCCTGGATGTGGGTTTGGACTCAAATTGCTTTTTAATTTTGTTGAAACTCTCTTCTTTCAAAAAATAATCAGCCAGAGAAGCGCTGCGGGTGGCCTCCGATTTATAAAAATTAAGCAGGTTGCGGCAGGCTGATATAAGAGAAGCATCTCCATTGTATCCTTTTTCAGTCTTTATTTTCTCCAATCCTTCTTCGGCAAATTTTTTCAGCGAATTAATATCCTGTTCCATGCCCACCAGGTTTTTCTTATTCATGGCTTCTACCAGGTACCCCTCCTGTTTGTAGGGTTTAAAAAAGATCAGGTATATCTCATTGCAATGACTCAGTACGGCATTGGCGGTTTTTGCTTTGGAACCCACTTCCGAAGTTGATTCAATCAGGTTGATATTATTTTTTGCCGCAAACTTTTTTTGCATTTCATATTGCTTTTCTGATACCTCGTTCAGTTTTTCATACGCTTTTTGCTGCGCCAGCATGTAGGCCTCCATGGCATCATAGCTTTGCTCAGCAATTTCTTCCATGTTTACAATTTTGCCATAGTCATCATTAAACACGATGTTCAAAATTTTCAGATACGCCACCGTTGTATCTCTGAATGATTTGTCTCCTTTCCAGGGAGGCATGCCCATAATATTGTATTTGGTTTCGTTGATGGAGTTCACAACTTCTATTCTTCTTTTTTCCACTTTCCGGGCACTTTTGCCATGCGATACGGCGCTGAGGTATGCCATGTATTTGACAGTAAGTTCTTCATTTTTTTTATTAATAAAATCCAGGTAATCCCCGGCATTCTCAAACACCTGGGCAACAGCACTACCTGAAAAGAACATCAAACAGACTGAGAGCATTGGCAACAACTTCTTCAATGATGGCTTCATGGTCAATTAGTTTTTGATGGTGGTCTTTTGTAAATTTATTAAATCAGTTAATACAAGAAAAACTTCCTGTATGTAAATATCATCGGCAATATTATTCAGCCATTCCTGGTTTATTTCTTTTGCATACGGATTGTTAACCAGCAGTTGTCTGTCCTGTCCGTTATTTTCTACTGTAAATCTATTGGCCGGGCTCTTTTCTCCCTTCTTCGATTTCAAATCTAATTCCTGTTGTTGCGCCCATTTCTCAAAAAGTTCAGCTTTCAGTGGTATGGTTAGGGATGCTGATTGCAATATCTTTTGTTGTTCATCCACAATTTTTTTTATTATTTGAAAATCGGGATTGGTAATAATTCTTGCCGCACTGCGATGGGACAGTTCGATTACAGGCAAATAAGGAAGGGGTTTGTAATAATTATTTCGTTTGGCCGAATCAGCAGGCAATGCAAACTCTTCAAACCGTTCTCCGTTTTCCAGTCCGTCAAAAGCATCGGGTAACAGGATATCCGGAGTAACGCCATGCTGTTGTGCTGTTTGCCCGGTCACCCTGTATAATTTTCCGACAGTGATCTTTACAATATCTCCTTTTGTATTACCCGTTACTCCTTTGCTACTGATGGTATCCATCGGGAACGTTGCCTGCCCTGTTGCTTTGCCATAGGTTTTGCTGCCAACGATCACCGCCCGGTTATAATCCTGCAGCGAAGCCGCCAACATTTCAGACGCAGAGGCACTGTAGCCATTTACCATTAAAACCATCGGGCCATCATAGATGGTGCCGCGGTTTGGATCTTTCAGCGTTATTAGCTTTCCGCTTTTTTCTTTTTCTGCTGCCAAAGGCCCTTCATCTATAAAGATGCCGGTCATTTCCAGCGCTTCGCCGATTGAACCGCCGCCATTGTACCTTACATCCAGAATCAGCCCGTCAATATTTTCTTTTTTTAGTTTTAAAATTTCTTTGGCCACATCATTGGCACAGCTGGAGCCGGTCTCATTTTCCCATTCAGTATAAAATCCCGGCAACAGGATATAACCAATCTTTTTCTCTCCGTTCAGTACAAAACTCTTTACTATGTTCTCGTCATTTTCTTCTTTTTCTTTTCTCAGCACAACCATATTCATGGTGCCATCAGTTTTTTTAAACCTGAAGAGTAGTTTATCATGAATGGACTGGTCAAGTGCTTCATACACTTCTTCCAATGAAGCCCCAGTCATGTCCTGCACTTCTTTTCCTTCCCATTGCAGGCTGACCAACTCATCACCCTTATTTACTTCTCCTGATTTCCAGGCGGGGGCACCGGGAGTAAGTTTATCAACAACCACCTGTCCTTTTTCATTTTGATTAAACACAATTCCAAAAAAATAAGCTTCGGTACTCAGTTCTGCCTGGAATTCTTCTTTGCCCTGCGGGGAAAAATAATTGGTATGCGGGTCAAAGGAGGTGGCTATCGCATTCAGGTAAATTTCGCTGACCAATGCCGAAAAACCGGTTGGATAATCAAGAATTCTTTTCAGCGCTTTCAGCTCCGTCTTTTTTACTTTCTCCCTGATGCCGGGTTCCAAAGAAATAAGTCCTGCTTTGAATGTAATTTTTTTAGCAGTATCAGCATTCACGGTGTCGTACACATTGTCCAGTATCACATATTTCAGGTAACGGGACCATTTGTTTGTCAACGCGGAAACATCCGTTGAAAAATTGAAACTGCCGGACCGTCTTCTTAATGAAGTAATCGTTTCTGTCACCGAATAATCAAATGGCTTTTGCAATACTTTGCTGACGATAGAATCTGCCCTTGTTAGTGCTTTTTTGTAGAGCTCGTTAACTTTATCATAGAAACCCCAGCTCTTCCCCTGTATTTCATCATCAATAGTAGTACTGAAAGGAAGTAATTGCTGGTAATCTGCTACAGTAAAAAGAAGCATTCTGGGATCAGCAGTGTTTAATACCGATCTGAAAACAGCAACCGAAAAACTATCATCAACCAGTTTTGGCGAATAATGCTTCAACTCAATCATTCTTTTTAATACAATAGCTTTTTGTTGAAGTGGGGGCTGCTGGGCATGAATAAAAGTGACTGAAAAAAATAAAAGACCGATTATCGCAGTTGCAATCAGTTTCATGGTGCTCTGGTAAGGCAGAATAAGATGTAAATAAAGAAATTATTTACAAATGAGAAGATTTGTTTACAAAATGTCGATGCCTTTCTATCGATAATTTTGTTTTTATTACCTCGTAATCACTTTCATTCCACTACCACCGGCATTATTCAATCCGGTTTTGTTCAGGCTGTATGTAAAGCTGAGTAAAATGAAACGACGCAATGTTTTTACCCGGTTGTCTTCAATGTAATTATTATTTGTATTTGTATTTGTATTGCGGCTGATGCCGGTGTTACGGTTCAACAGGTCGTTTCTCCCTTCAGGTTGATAAACCGATTGGGGTAATCTTCAATTACTTTCTTAATATCACTCCCGATTCTATTGAGTACAGAAAATTTTAGCTGTGCACCGGCGCAACGAAAAAGAAAGGCTGTGATAGTAAGAAGAACAGGTGTTTTTACTGTTTTTTGTTTGTTGGGGATTTAACGGAACAGTAACAAGAGTCAGAATTATAAAATTTTAATTTTATTCTATACTTTTATTGCTACAAAATTCGTTTACCCTAACTAAACAATTCAACATATGAAAAACAGGAATATCGTTCATGCTCATGAAGAAGCGAAGATCTATCACCACTATTATAAACCCTCCCTGAACATTTTTCGTTTTCTGAGATCAGTACTGTCAATATTAATTTCGGGCTCTTCGCCGGCAGCCGGTACTTTTTACAGAAGAAAATAACTTTTACTTTACCAATTCATTCAACAAACTAAAACGTCCCGCCAAAGGCGGGACATTTTTTATTTTGCTCAAGGTTTTGCCTTTTAAAACATCCGCATATCACGCATATTTCTTTCCATCATGCGGGGCATGCCTTGCATAGGATTCTGTTGCTGGTTATTTCCCCCCATTCTGTTCAGATTAAACAGGAAGCTGACCATAAAATAACGTTTCAGCACTATGCTTCTTGTATCCTGAACATAGTTGTCGCTTGTAGTGCGGGTAATGCTTTGGTTCTGGTTCAGGATATCATTTACAGAAAACTTAAGTTCCCCGTTTTTCTTTTTGAACAATTGTTTGCTGAAACTGGTATTCCACAAGGGTATACTTTGATTAAATCCTTCTCCCCGGCCTGTGTTGATCAGGTAATCGAAGTTCGTAGAAAGAAGAAAGTTTTTGGGGAAGGTAAAGGTGATATCTCCCGAATAGGTTTGTGTAAAATAATTAACATCCGGTTGTGTATTATTAGAATAAGAAACATGTGTATAGGCAATATTTGCTTTTACTCCAAAATCAATTTTTTCCTTATCAATGTTGAGCCCCGTTCCCTGGGTAACAGAGAATGTTTTAGTGTAATATTTCAACCGCCTTAACAGGCTGACGTCTCTTACCAAAGAAAGGTTGTTGGTAAAGTTCAGGCTCGATCCTTTTAGTTTGGGATTTTTAAATGGCAGGCCAAGCGTTACAAAGGAGTTGGCCCGGTAATATCCATTTACATTCGCATACCTGGTTATTTGTATAGGCCCCTGTACACTGATATCATTTATGATCCTGTTCTGGACCATGCTAAAATTCAGGTTAGCTGCGATAAACTTGAAGGTTAAAATATTAAAACTATTATATCCGATGTTGAAATTGTTGTTGAATTCCTGCTTCAGGTTTGGGTTGCCGATCTTCTGGTTCAAAGTATCCGTAACATCCGGAACATTTTGTAATTGTGCGGTGCTGGGCTGATTGGTTCTTCCATTATAACTGATACGCAGGTTCTTGCTGCGGGTGGGTGTCAGGTTGAAATTGGCTGTTGGAAAAAGATTTGTATATGAATGCATGTTGACCGAATCCTTTCCTGTCAACGCCTGGTAACTATTGCTTTTCAGAGTAGCCCTTTGCACACCCATACCAAACTGGTAATTATATTTTTTCTCCTGTACACGGAAATTCAGGCCAAAGCGATGTGCTACAAACGTATTTCTAAAATCATTGGTCAGCCTGAGGTTTGGCTGGTCATATTTACCTGAACCTATATTATAATTATTGGTTTCTTTATCAGAAGTGCTGCGGTTGTCTGTATGAGCATAATTAAACTCCAATAATTTGTTGAGGCCAAATGGCTCAGTATAGGAAGTGCTGAAAACATTATTATGCGTGGTTGTTGTCTGGTGATTGTCCTGGTCCTGAAGAAGTGATTTGAAAAGACTTCCGTTCGACAGGTAAAATTCGTTATCCGAATAAGTAAAGCCCTTGCTTGTACTGTGACCCGTGGTATTGTTCCATCCGAGTGTTATGGTTCTTCCTGTTTTTCTAAACTTATGGCGGAATAAAAAATTATTCCCCAAGTTGTATCCATCTCTTTCATTTGTATTCCTGCTTTTTGAAGCAACGGCAAGATACTCTGCAGCCGGTATTTTTGTCGTGCTGGAAGAGGTATCGTTACTAAAATTCTCTGAGTGTTGTAAAGTAAGTGTAGGTGTATATAAAACAGAGTTCATAGAATCGATCTGGTATTCGAAACGAAGATTAAACCGGTGATTCCTGTTCTTATTATCAGCCAGTGATTCTTTGTTAAGAGTAACGATTGAATCGCCATAAGTTGTGGTACGCAAAATGTTTTGTTTCTGCTGTGTGTTTGAACTGGACAAAAAATAGCTGCCGGTAACTTTGATCTTGCCGCCCCACTGGTCTGAATAATTTAACCCGGTTGAAAAAGATTTGATAAGTCCCGTATTACCTGATCCAAAAATGCCACCAAATCCACCGCCACGTCCACCCGTTATTTGCATTCCCCCTCCACCAAAACCACCACCACCGCCGCCGCCAAAGCCACTAAATCCCCCCATCGAACTGATGATATCAGAAAAAGAAAACCCCTGTTTATTAATATTATTCGTGTTCAGCAGGAGGGAAATCCTCTGGTTCCCGGTGAATTTATTCATACTGACATTCCCTTCATATTTCCCATTACCGCCAATGCCCATTAAGGCTCTTCCAAAATATCCTTTATTACGATCCTTTTTCAATTTTATGTTCAGTGTTTTACTCCGACTGCCATCATCAATCCTGGTGAATTTAGCCTGGTCGCTCATATCATCAAATACCTGTACACTTTCGATCATATCTGCCGTAATATTCTTAGTGGCCAGTTTAGGATCGTTGCCGAAAAATTCTTTCCCGTCCACATATACTTTCTGTACCTGTTCTCCCTGCGATTTTACATTTCCCTCTTTATCCACTTCCATCCCCGGAATTTTTTTCAGCAGGTCTTCTGCCGTTGCATTCGGCGGTGTTTTAAAACCTGAGGCATTAAATTGAACCGTATCATTTTTTACTATGATGGGAGATTCACCTATGACAGTAACTTCTTGTAATGTTTTATACTCTTTCTGAACAGCGATGCTGCCAAGGTCAATCGTTTTGTTTGAAGCATTAATAGAAACTGTCTTTTTAAATTCCATATATCCTTTACTGGAAATAATCAACCGGTAATCGCCTTCGCTCAGCCCTTTTACTTCGAAGGCTCCTTGTTTATTTGATAAGGTAAACGTAGCAAGAGATGAATCTTTTGCGTTGAGAACAGAAACAGTAGCATCGCTGATGGGCTGCTTTGCTGCAGTATCTACTAATTTCCCTTTGATGTTTCCGTCTGTTTTCTGAGCCTGTACTACGGTAAACAAAAACGGAGTGAGAATAAACAGTGTCAAAATTTTCTTCATACTGGCTGAATAAGTGTACGAATTTAGACGTACAGCCCGGATAAAACCTGTGGAGAATTGTTAAATGACAATAATATTATCTAATTGGCTATCAGTTAGCTTAGCAAATACTCGACATCTTCTTTTGTAAGTGATTTCACAAACGTAACGTCGTCTGCAATCAGTTCTTTAGCCAGCAATCGTTTTTTTTCCTGCAGTTGCATAATCTTGTCTTCAATGGTATCCTTACAGATCATGCGATAAGCAAAAATATTTTTATCCTGGCCAATGCGGTGGGTGCGGTCAATGGCCTGCTGTTCAACGGCGGGGTTCCACCAGGGATCAACAATATAAACATAATCGGCTGCGGTTAAATTCAAACCGACTCCTCCTGCCTTGAGGGAAATGAGGAAAACTCTTACTGTGTTATCCCGCTGAAAACTTTGAATCGCTATTTCTCTGCCCGGCGCTGATGTGCTCCCGTCAAAATATTCATATTTCACACCCAGCTCTTCCAGCTTTGCTTTGATAAGGGCTAACATACCGAGAAATTGCGAAAAGATCAGCGCTTTATGGTCGCCTATATTTTCGACGATCTCTCTTGCCAATTCATCCAGTTTGATAGAATGGTTTTCATATTTTTCCTGTTCGTTCTCCAAAGGGGTCCTTTCGGACAATATCGCCGGTGAATCGCAGATCTGCCGCAACTTCATCAATCCCTGCAATATGGTGAGCTGTGATTTCTGAATGCCTTGCGTTTCGATGACGCCCAATATCTGGTTACGGAAATCATTGCGGTACGAATCATATATTTTTCGTTGTTCATCTTCCATTTCACAAAACAAGATCATCTCCTGTTTTTCGGGAAGATCCTTTGCCACCTGTTCCTTGGTACGGCGCAGAATAAATGGATAGAGTATCTTTTTCAGATGTTCTTTCCGTTCCTGTTCACCAAACTTATCAATCGGTATGGCAAATTCCTGCCGGAAAAATTCCATGGTGCCCAGCATCCCGGGATTCAGGAAATTCATTTGAGCAAATATGTCGAAGGTGTTATTCTGTAATGGCGTACCGCTCATACAAAGGCGATGTTTGGCATTCAGCAGGCAGGCAGCTTTGGTTACTTTACTCGATGGGTTTTTTATTGCCTGCGATTCATCCAGTATCACATAATCAAATTCCACTCCTGCCATTAATTTAATATCACTTCGCAATGTTCCGTATGTGGTAATCGTAACATCGTGATCGGTCAATTCTTCTTTTATTCTTGTCCTCGTATTACCGTGGTGGATGCGGTATGATAATTTGGGAGTAAACTTCTTAATTTCATTTTCCCAGTTATAGATCAGTGTTGTGGGACAAACCACCAGTGACTTTACCTTACCGTTTACATTTTTATAATATTCAACGAAAGAAAGTGCCTGCACCGTTTTTCCCAAACCCATATCATCGGCCAGGATGCCGCCCCATTTAATTTCGCTGAGGTAATTGAGCCATTGATAGCCAGCCACCTGGTAGGGCCGTAGTATCATCTTTAAACTATACGGGGGTTCAATTTCTTTGATCTTATTAAACAGTCTCAGCTTTTTATATTTTTCTTCCAGGCGAACAACTAATTCTTCTTCATCACGGTTTTCATATAACTCGTCAACCACACTAAAATGGTAGCGGGATAATTTAAGAGAATTGGTTTTCCCTTCCCCAACCCGGAACAGAAGAGAATATTTTTTCAGCCATTCTTCCGGCAAAATACCAAGTGTCCCGTCATTAAGTTGAACAAATTGCTGCTTATTGGCTAATGCCCTTTTTACTTCGGCCACTGTTACCTGCTGATCGCCAAATACGATATCTATTTTTGCATCAAACCAATCGGTATTGCTGCTGATAAATATCTTTGTTTGCGGTTTGGCTGTATTGAACCTGAAATTCTTTAATGCTTCAAATCCAAACACCGGCGTTTTCATATCCTTCATGGCATCCACAAATAAAAAGAACCAGTTATTTTTCAGCACATCTGTCCCTTTTAATGCCAGCGAAACCGTTCCTTCATCAAATATAAAATTGGAATGAAGGTTTTGCAGTTTTTGAATAAATGCTGACTCTGCTTCCCGGTTGCGGTGAACGATCATCACTTTGTCTCCTTGCGGTACTATTACTTCATCCCTGTCCTTCGCTTTTGTTTCATACCCTTTGTATGAAAAAGATGGCTGAAATACAAGGTAATCACCTTTCTCCTGCAAAAATAATTTCACATCCGGGTTGCCATCTTTAATTTCCTGTACCAGCGATTTATCAAAGTCAACTTTATGTTCTCTGGTTAATGGTAAAATAAATTCTTGCAACGTTCTATTCCAATCTTCGGGTGGCACACTCATTTTTCCGTCAGGCAGGAATTTTTCAATGAGGTGAATCACTTCGTTATTCTTCCACAAGTGTGCCTGGTGATTGTAAGTAAAGAAAAGAGGGCTTGTACTTTCATTATCCCCCAGGTCGTATTCCATTCCCCCTGCTTTTACCCGGCATTGAATATCATAATGAGAATTCTTTTTTACAATAAAATGCGGCCTGGCCTCTTCTGTCTGTGGCTGCATCTGCTCCAGGTTATTTGTTTTAAACGCTTTTTTATCCGGCAGCAAAAAAACAAATGAATTTTTTTCCGCTGCTGCAAACATTTTTTTCAGCTTGGGCAAAAGGTATTCTGTGATTAATTCCTTTGTTTCATCAGGAAGGTCATCTTCTTCCTGGTGGATGATATTTTCCCAAATGCCCGAAAAAGGAGAATTGCGGCTGATATATTTATTGATCTCCGCTTCTTGTAATTTGCGAAGTACGCCTAATAATTCTTTATCTGTTTCAGATAAAGAATCGGTGTTCACATACCGGCCTATGTCCAGTTTTTCCACTTTACCAATAAAAGAATCCATTGTATCATTGGGTTCACCAATAACTACATCTACCACAAACTGCGGATAATTTTTTTTACTGAAATTGAAAACTACCCCCAGGCACTGCAAGGGTCTCGGTATTTCTTCAACCTCTTCTTCCGGTTCTTCGCCCGGTTGTTGCTGTATTACAACCGGCTTTGCCGTGATAACCACAGGTGCTATTACTCTTTTAATATTGCTGTCAAGCACCCGCAAAAAAGGTTTTCCTTCTTTATAAGTAAATTCAAACTTACCAGACAGACCATCATTCAGTGAGTAACCGTATGCCTCCAGCAGTTTATTTTTTTCTTTATCCCAGTTACGGATGCTGTCAAAATAATTGGCGCCGTAAGCATTGAGCAATTGTAAAAACACTATCAGCTTGGGAAGGCAAAGAGGATGATCGGGATCTTCATAATCACAACTGGTGTCAAAATTCCTTTCTTCATTTTTACGAATAATCACTTTATAGGTTTGATTATTCAGTGTTACCAAAGCTTTCACCATTTCATTCTCCGCCTGTTGAAGATTTGCTTTATGGGTACGCAAAAAATTTTCTGCTTCCAGAAAAATTTCCTGCGAAGAGAGGAGACGAAGGGTACGCAGGTCTATTGTCTTCATTTTGGCAACGGTATGCCGCTGATCATATCGTACTTCTTCCGACTGCAGGTGCCCCCTGTCAATCATTTCCTGTAATTGAAACAAAGCTGCGGCCTCGTGCCTGCAAATATCGCCCAGGTTATAGGGGCAGCCGCAACGCACTGAGGTGGATTTAGGGTCTTTGATTTTCTGTATATGAACTTTATAGTAGGTAGCGTAGCTATCATCTTTTACCCGGAACACGGCGGACCCAAACAAATCGTCATATTCTACCAGCTCTGCAAATCCAATAGCATGTATTTTCTTTCCCCTGCGGATCACTTCATCCGTTCCATGAGTATAGACATGCTTAATAAGGGGTGGTAAGGCCATTCAGTCTTTCAATTTGCAGTTGGCAATCATTCCGATTTTATTGGAGATACTTTGTGATTGCCCATTGCCAACTGGGAATCGGGCAATCGGCAAATGTAAAAGAATGTGATCCGGATTTCCACATAAAGCCGGATAAATAAAAAATAAATTTTATTCGGGAATTGTACAGGAAAAATGAAGTATCTTAGAAGATTTTTTTGCCCGGCTGATCATACCGAAAAAAATCATCGTTACCTGTTACGTTGTTTCAGCAGCAGTTTTCCTTCCTTATACACAGGCAACACACTGGCCTCATCTTCTGTGAGACAATAACGAATATCTTTTTCCAGTCCAAAATTCATCAGCCGGTGATAATGTGATGCATTGTTTTTTTTCATAAAACCAAATAAATCTTTCCCGGATTTTTCATACATGTTAGCCGCCAGGTGTGATGAATCGCAGTTTACAGAAAAGTATTTTCCAATCTTTGAAATGACAGCTCCTGCAAAAAGAGTGTCTTCCATATTCATCCGGTCTTTCCAGCCTGCACAGCCAAGGATCACATTTTTTTTCATTTGTGATAAATGCTCACAAACAGCAGACAGGTTTGTAAATGCGCCGGTAATAATTTCATCCGCTCCTTTTTCCAATGCCATGTGTAATAGTCTTGTGCCATTGGTGGTAGTAAGTACCAGGGTTTTTCCTTCTATAAATTCACGGGGATACTCAAAAGGAGAATTTCCATGCTCCAGGCCTTCCGCCACTTTGCCATCTCTTTCACCTGCAGTAATGCCGTCAATTTGTTTTCCTAATTCAATACAGCGGCTCACACTGTCAACGGGTATTACAGACCTGGCGCCGTTAAATAATGCAGTAGCAATAGTGGAAGTAGCTCTTAATACATCAATGATAACAACAATGCTGTTGTTGAGATCATATAAATGCAGCAGTGCCGGAGAAAGGGAAGTATGGAGGGTTGGCTTATTGTTCATGATTGGTAAAAAATAAAGGATCAATAAAAAACCGGAAAGCGTTTATTTAATAAGCAGCCGTTTCCATTTATCACTCTCTGCATATTCCCTGATCGTTTTGTTGCGTAGTTGCAGCAACCGGGTCAAGTATTTAAACAAATACAGTTTGTCAAATATCTTACCTGCTGTGCCATACGGCACCTCGTAATAAAACAGGTCTATCAAAATAGTTCCGTTATCGCAGGGTTTGAAATGATGTTCATGTTTCATCATTTTAAAATCACCCTGCAATTGTTCGTCGGTAAAATGATCCGGTTTTTTCATTTCCGTTATTTTAACCCGGAGAAAGCGGTTTTTAAAAAAGTGTCTTGCCTTCCATGTTACGGTATCTTCTTTTTCTATCAACCCAAACCTTGTGCCCGCCACAGCTTCTTCTTTAAATTTCGACATAGACTCTTTGTGCACTCCTATATGCCGGCTAAGATCGAATACAACGTTAGCGGGTGCCGCAACGAATGTTGTAAGATGAATTGTTGGCATGAACGAAATGTAAAATTTTAAATACTGAATATAAAATTATGCAACCTGCACACCATTTTACATTTTAAATTCCGGGTTTTACATTTTTCATTTAACTGAATGGGATCTTCGCCACTTTTGCCTGCAGTAATTTATCCCTGACCTTAATAAAAATTTCCGACCCTGTCGCTGCAAAAGCTACCCGCACATATCCCATTCCTATTGCTTTATTTAATGATGGTGATTGGGTTCCGGATGTAACTATGCCAATCTGTGCTCCTGAAAAATCTTTTATCTCATACCCGTGTCTTGGAATGCCTTTCTCAATCAATTCAAACCCCAACAGTTTTTTTTCAACTCCATTATTTTTTTGTTGTTCTAAAATTTTCCTGGCAGTAAATTCTTTGGTGAATTTTGTTATCCAGCCCAATCCTGCTTCCAGCGGCGATGTGGTATCGTCAATATCATTACCATACAAACAATAACCCATTTCAAGCCGCAATGTGTCTCTTGCTCCCAGGCCAACCGGCTTCAATCCCTGCGGTCTGCCAATTTTAAAAATCGCATCCCATATTTTATCAGCGGCATCATCCCGATCCTCGAAATAAATTTCTACTCCGCCTGCGCCAGTATAGCCGGTGGCGCTTATTAATACATTATCAACTCCGGCAAATTTTCCTTTAGTAAAAGTGTAATATTTTAAATTCAGTATATCCATTTCTGTCAGCGGCTGCAGCATTTTTGTTGCATTAGGTCCCTGTATCGCCAGCAAGCAGGTTTTATCAGAAATATTGTGCATCTCTGCGCTGCTTGTATTATGCAGGCTTATCCAGTTCCAGTCTTTTTCAATATTGGAAGCATTTACCACCAGCATATACACCTTATTTTCTTCAATACAATAAACCAACAGGTCATCTACGATACCACCTGTTTCATTCGTCAAACAACTATATTGAGCTTTCCCAGCGGTAAGCTTTGAAGCATCGTTAGTAGTAATTCTCTGTATAAGATCAAGAGCATTCTCTCCTTTCAGAATAAATTCTCCCATGTGACTTACATCAAATATGCCCGCATTTTTACGAACAGTCATATGTTCATCATTGATACCGGTATAGCTGATGGGCATATTATAGCCTGCAAACTCCGCCATTTTTGCGCCCAAAGCAATATGTTTTTTAGTGAAAGGAGTGTTCTTCATGCCGGTAAAATTGTTTGTAAATGTAGAGCAAATTCATTTCTGAATTTTCCCCATCCGCAGATGAACCGGAAAAACAATTTTCATCTTTTTTGCTTTCCATTGTGCGGCTACTTTTTTTATTAATTCATCAACGGGGTTAAATTGATTGGAGGCTATAAATTTTTGCAGGGCCGACCACGTATTCAGATACCCCTCCAGTTCTTTCAGCGTCCACTCAAGTTGTATTTCGAATACTGGTGCTTGTATTTCCAAAAATGGAAAGGGCAAAGACGTATAATTATCGTCCACATGTTTTCTTTCATAATCCCAATACCGGCCCAATCTATTTTTATAATGCTGCACATTGATGAGTTCGTCTATTTCCGGGGATATACTTAGTAAAGAATATGTCCACACGGCAATCCATGAACCGGGTTTAGCAACCCGTTTTACTTCAGTATAAAATTCACCAACACGGAACCAGTGCAAAGCCTGCGAAACCGTAATGAGGTCAAAGATGTTGTTGGGAAAACGGGTATGCTCTGCCGGTTCAACAGAATAAATAATATTTGATTCCGGGTATGCCTTGTCAATTTGTTTCTGGCTAATATCTGTCGCATAAATTTTTTCAAAATATTTTGTCAGCATTATTGCGGTTTGCCCGCTACCGGTGCCACAATCCCAGGCAACTTGCCTGTTTTTTACATTGCTAAGAATAAAATCAAACAATTCCTGCGGATAGTGGGGACGATACTTTGCGTAAAGGTCTGCTTGTCCTGAAAATTTATCTTTCATCCTTCTAAAGATAAAACAGAAAAGCCCCGCCCGGTAAAACCCAAAAGGGATCTTTCTTTCCCGTTTATATTGGGATCCAGCCTTTCTGCCAGTCAGCAGAATTCAACCAAATTTTTAGTTCCATGTATTCAAGAGTGAAAAAACAGGTGAGGGAGAGCCGG
>JAHEZF010000324.1 GCA_023251215.1 Sphingobacteriales bacterium
GCAAAAAAATATTCGGGCTATTGACTTCAATTTTGTTTTTAGTGGAAGCCATAAAAAAGAAAAAGGAATCCGCCTGTAGTCGGGTTTCCAGTTTTCAATAGCCTGCATCATTTTTTCAAACCCCAATAGCGATAATGTCCGTTTGATGTTATATACCAGCATGATCAGGTTCATTTCACCATTTACTTTTCGCAATCCTTTCATCAATGTATATGTATAACCCCATTGTCTTTTAATAGTACCGAAGGGATGTTCGCAGATGCTTTGTCTGCGTTTGTAGTAATCCGGATTTTGACGGATGTTCTCATTGTTTCTCTCTACGGCATCCTGATACTCGCTGCGGTGAATGATGCGTTTGTTCAGTTTGGTGCAATGTTTTTTTAATGAACAGGTTTTGCAACCATTAGTGCGGTATGTTTTGAAATGATAACTCGTTTCTCCTGCATCGCCTTTCTTATGATGCCAGGTGCCCAGCGAGGTCAATGTTTCGCCTGCAGGACAAGTGTAGCTGTCTGTTTCGCTGTTGTAAATAAATTGTTCGGATAAAAACTCTTTTTGCAAATGTTTTACTGACGGCTGCTCTTTGAAGGCGACATATGTGTTGATGTTTTCATCATGGCATTGCTGTAGCTCTGCGCCGGTGTGATAGCCTTTATCGGAAAGTACATCTATCGCATCTTCTTTTTTCAAATCCATATTCTCTTTGGCCTGCACGGCTGCCTGGTGCAAGGCTTTGCCATCATTAGTACTGGTGGCCTCTGCATGTACAAATAAATTATTCTTTGCATCCACCGCCGTTTGTGTATTGTAACTTACTTCTACAATATTTTTATTGATGATCAGTGCACGGCTGTCTGCATCGCTGGTGCTGATCTGTTTTTCTTCCGTGTTGTCTAACTTCTGTTGCAGATCATCATATTTTATTTTTCTCTCTACCAATCTTTGTAATGCCGCTTCTACTTCTTCTTTACGATACGATGGGCCACTGTCATCTGTTTCATCATTATCAAATTCATTAAGCTCTTTTAAATACTTATCCGCTTTTTCGGTGATCATAGCCTGGTGCTTGTCTATCTTTTTCTGATTGTAATTATTCTTGCGGCTATTCACGGCTCTGAACTTGCTGCCATCGATGGCGATAGTTTGTTTGCCCAGCAAATTCAGCTCATCTAAAAAATGTACATACAGCTTAAAAAGATTTTTTAATACAGTTGAATGATTTTTTCTGAAGTCGGCTATCGTATGATAATTAGGAATCAGTTCTCCCATCAGCCAGCGAAGTTCCACGTTGCGGCCACATTCCTGCTCCAGCTTGCGGCTGCTGCGGATTTTGTTCAAATAGCCGTACAGATAAAGTTTCACTAGCAGCTTGTCATCAAACCGCGGTGCGCCCCCGGGTTTGGTTTGTTGTTTGTTTTTGATCAGTGGGCTAATTCCAATCTTCGATAATCCGATAGCTATCGGATCAAGTTTATCAACAAAAACATCAATGATACGAACTGGATTACCGGCTGCAATCAAATCATCCAGACTTTCAAACTGCATTTGATGTCGCGATGTGCCTTGAATAATTTTCATGCTTTCATAGACCTCTTTTTTATTTTACACGATGCACAAGATTTACTATTTTTATTTCAACATCTGTGGATAGTTTTTTCACAGACTGACGTTGGCGGTCATTTTATTAAACCTCAAAATAACTGAGGTATGAAAAAACTAATCTGCTTAATCTATATTGTACAATCTCTTATTTGTTATTCCCAATTAGGAATAAAATCTAACGATACTCTTCGATTTGTTGGTCTTCCAAGAAATGAAGGAATTCCCCCTGCTGAGTTAAAATTTTGGACGGATGAAAACAAAACTATTCATTATATACAATCATGGCATAAAGAAAATCTGTTTTCCCGGCGTGAAGGACATATCGAGATAGGCGAAAAGGGAATCCCAAAATCTTTCTTTTTTCGATTTATACAAAATGATACTATCAAAGTATCCGAATCAGTACAAATGAGAGATGATTCTGTAATTATCATGCGAAGAGGAATCCGTACAACAAATAAATCAAAGATTGGTGAAGTTTATCTCCCCAATAATATTTTTTCTCCATTAAATGCAATCTTTACTCAAGATATTTTAAAGTCTGAAAACAACGGTTTCCTTTCATCTCAATATGGCATGGTTCATATCAGTGAGGTAGGTAAAACAACTTTGACTGTAAATGGAAAAAGTAAAAAATTATTTCTTTATATCCTTAGTGCTGATTCTATATTGGACGCTCAACATATTTGGTTAGATGAAAAAAAGCAATTATTCGCTATACCCTATGCTGAAGGCAACTGGGATTTTTTGCCCTCTGATTGGAAAGTAAGTCGTGATGAACTTCTGCAAGCAGAGTTTATGGCGGGACAAATCAATAAAAATTATCCCTCCTGCGGAAAAAGGTTTTCTTACAATGATTGCGAAACCGGAACTAATTTATGTAAGGTTTCAACCCCAGACAAGACAGCCCAGAGCCTAACTTTCACAGACTCTGGATACTCTGTTCGTAGCGACGGTCAAGGGCCGTATATAACAGATTTTACTTCAGTTATTGTTGTAACAGGAATTATTGGTGGAATGGTAATAACTCCAACAAAGTCTCCAGTCCGTTACTTTACTGTTGACTTAAACCATCCTGTTCCAGGTGATATCAGTGAACCTCTAGGAATTAT
>JAHEZF010000325.1 GCA_023251215.1 Sphingobacteriales bacterium
AAGAGCAGTAAAAAAACAGAGGGCCTCTTTACTCTTTACCAGGATACAGCCGTTGGAAGTGTGCAGTTATATGTAAAGAAAAACCAATTGGGCAAAGAATACATTTACCAGAGCTTTTCAATGGGCGGGCCAACCAGTTTATTCTTACATCAGAACATGATACGCATCACCTGGATCTTTAAGATCAAAAAAAGTTTTGACAAGCTTGAGTTCTCCCAGGTCAATACGAACTTCTGGTATGATCCTGAGAATGCAGTAAGCAAAGCAGCGAATGTAGATGTGACGGAAGCTGTTTTTTATTCTGCAAAAATTGATGGTGAAGATTCGACAGGATTTATTGTTAATGGTGATGGATTGTTCTTAAGTGAAAAGCTTGACCCTGTAAAACCATTAGTGGCCCCGGGGCCAGCAGCAAGTTTTATTTTCAATCTTGGAAATTTAAATACGGCAAAATCCGGATATAAATCTGTGCGTTCTTATCCGAATAATACAGATGTAATTGTTGAGCTGGCTTATGATAATCCCGTTCCATTCAACCAGGGCGGAAAAGATATTACTGATGCCCGTTATAATCGTATCCGTTTCCAACATAGTTTTCTGGAAATGCCGGATAATGATTTTCGTCCAAGACTTGATGACCCGAGAGTTGGTTATTTCACACAGGAGATAGATAATCTTACCAGTATTAAAGTAGCCGATTATAAAGACGTGATCAATCGCTGGAATTTGAAAAAGAAGGATCCTTCGGCCGCAGTTAGCGAACCAGTGGAACCAATTGTATGGTGGGTTGAAAACACAACACCCGTTGAGTATCGTCAAACAATTGTTGAAGCTGGTTTGAAATGGAATGAAGCATTTGAAAAAGCAGGTTTCAAAAATGCAGTCGTAATGAAGATAATGCCTGATGATGCCACTTGGGATCCTGCAGATATTCGTTACAATGTTATACGTTGGGTGTCTTCACCCTATCCTCCTTATGGAGCTATCGGGCCCAGCTTTGTAAATCCAAAAACAGGACAAATACTTGGCGCCGATATTACCGTTGAATGGTTTTCCGGAAGTTCAAGCCCGATACAGGAGGAATTGTATGATGTAAAATCTATCAACACCGATCTTCCTTCCATTTTATTAAATCAAAATAAAAATGAGGAAGTAAATGTTCCAGGCGTTAATAAATGGATGGCTTGCACATTGGGACAAGAATTAAAAGCACAATTCACTGCAGGGCTTACCACGTTAGAAGCAACCGGTGCATCAGCTGCTGAAATAAAAGAGCTGCACAAAGAATTCTTGTATTATCTCATCCTTCATGAAATGGGGCATACAATGGGATTGAACCATAACATGAAGGCAAGCCAGATGTTAAGCCCTTCAGATATAAATAATAAAGACATCACCCGTACAAAAGGTTTGCAGGGTTCAGTAATGGATTATCCTGCTGTGAATGTTTCGGCAGATCGGGGCAAGCAAGGTGATTACTATACAACCAAAGCAGGTCCTTATGATCTATGGGCAATTGAGTTTGGATATACTCCATTCAGCTCCGCTGAAGAAGAAGCGGGTTTGAAAAAAATTCTTACTCGTAGCACGGAGCCAGGTCTGTATTTTGGAAATGATGCCGATGATATGCGGAGTCCCGGTGGCGGTGGCATCGATCCAAGAGTTATGATCAATGATATGAGCAGTGATATGGTTGCTTATGCTGAAGAAAGATTTAATCTTGTAAACAGCCTGATGGGCAAGCTAAAAGAAAAATACAGCAAGCCGGGTAAATCGTATGCTGAATTAAGAGCCCGTTATGGAAATCTTATTGGTCAAAGAAACAGTATGGCACAATCAGTAAGCCGATATATTGGTGGTGTGATGGTTGACAGAAGTTTTGTTGGACAGGAAACAACTACAAAACCGTTTACTCCGGTTAGCTCTGCTTACCAGAAAAAAGCAATGGCTTTGTTATCAAAATATATTTTTGCCCCTGATGCTTTCAAAGCTGATGCTGCATTGTACCCTTATTTACAACAACAGCGCCGCGGTTTTAATTTCTTTGGCAATGGGGAAGACATAAAAGCCGAAGCAATTGTACTGAATGTCCAGGTTGGTTTATTTGCGCATTTGATGAGTGCAAACACATTAACGAGAATTAATAACAGTACATTGTATGGAAATACATACACATCTGCTGATATGATGAATGACCTGACAAATGCAGTGTTTGCGGCAGATCTGAAAACAAATGTGAATCTGTACAGGCTTAATTTGCAAACAGAATATGTAAGAGGTTTGGCAGCAATTGTATCTGCACCAACAAGCCCTTATGACAATGCATCCAAAGCCGCTATGTACAATACACTTAAAAAGATCAAAGGAATGATGGCCGCATCAGTTTCCACAGATGAACAAACCCGTGCACACAGAGCCAATCTTGTATTCCTGATTGATAAAGCATTGTCTGTAAAATAAAAAATTGATTATTTATTCGTCCCGTCTTGCCTAAGGCAAGACGGGATTTTTATTTTATGAAAATGTGTTGCCGATAGCCGGTTTCAGCTACTTATATTTGCGATTCTAATTACTAAAGATGGCATTG
The DNA here is from genome assembly GCA_023251215.1 of Sphingobacteriales bacterium. Taxonomy (GTDB): domain Bacteria; phylum Bacteroidota; class Bacteroidia; order Chitinophagales; family Chitinophagaceae; genus JAHEZF01. The sequence continues at coordinate 2,588 of JAHEZF010000325.1, forward strand.
AGTTTATTTGGATGGAGAAAAAAGAACCCGGTAGAAAAAGCGGAAATGTCTTTTGTTGAACATTTGGAAGTTCTTCGCGGGCATCTTTTTCGTTCTGTACTGGCCATTGCCGTGGGAGCCGTG
>JAHEZF010000326.1 GCA_023251215.1 Sphingobacteriales bacterium
TTTAAAATACAGATGCTCGATCCTTCCCATTACTCTCGAACTGACAGCTGCAGCTTTCATCTGGTCAAAATTCAACGTAGCCGTAAGTACCAGTTGATCACCCAGGAAACCAATGCGAATCGTATCAACATGAATATTACCTAACTGAACCTGCTGGTCACTTAATTTTATTTCATCAGCTTTTGGCCCGTTTGCTTTGTTAACTGAAATCAATTGCATTCCACATATAGGACATTTTCCGGGTCCATCCTGCATTACCTGCGGATGCATAGAGCAGGTGTAATAAATATCAGGATTTACTGATGCAGTTTTCTTTTTGTTGTTGCAGGCAACCAACAAAGTAACTATTATAAGTATAAAAGTTTTTTTCATGTTTACTCATTTACTTTTATAAAGCTTTCACTATCCATAAGGAATTGTGCATTTACAGCAACAGTGTCCTTAGCATTTAATCCACTTATGATCTGAATTTTATTTTTATAACTCATACCAGTTTCAACTATATGAGCTTTAAAGCCACCATCTTCTTTCATAAATACAACCTTGTCCAGCCCCAGTGAAACAACTGATTCAGCCGGCAGCCATGAAGCATTTTTTGAATTGCCAAAAATGGTTGCCTTCACCTGGCTGCCGATAGGAATTTGTAACGTTGAGTTATCAAACGCCACTCTTGCTGTTACTGTTTTACTTTCTTTCCTGAAAAAAGGTTCGATGAAGCTGATAACAGAACGGAAATTTTTTTCCGGCGCTGTTTCCGGAACAATGCGGACAGGATTCCCTTCTTTTACCAACGACTGCCTGTCTGCATAAATATTGAGTAAGGCCCATACCTTATCCGGATCATACACTGTAAAAACAGTTTGCCCTTTTTGAATATACATTCCTTCTTTCAGCGGAAGTTCTTCGGTAATGCTGGCAATATCTCTCATCTCGCCGGTTGCATTTTTCATTGTGCCTGCGCCAGCTTCATGAATATGCCCGCTGTAATTACTGTAAATGCTGATAGTGAAAGAAGGCATTCCTGATTGTATGATCTGCTCCACCTGTTTTGCGGTTAACCCTAATAACAATAATCTTTGCTTTGCTGCGTCAATAAGTGATGTATTAGAAGGATCGTTTTTGAGCAGGAACAGGAAATTTTCCTCTGCTGTCATCAGCTCCGGGCTGTAGATATCCATGATCTTTTGTCCTTTTGAAATTTTCTGGTAGCGGTATCGAACATACAGTTTTTCTATCCGTCCTTTAACTCTTGCAGAAATAGTTCCGATATATTTTGTATCATAAGCTATTGAACCCAGTGCCTCTATCTCAATTTGTTGCTCACCGGCCTGAATGGTTGTTACAGGAATGGATGAGACAACAAAAAGATTTGTTGGTTTCAGCAGCGTATTCAGACCCACATTCGTAACTTCTTTATTACCTGCTTCCTTCTTTACGAGTTTCATTCCGCAGACAGGACAGTCACCCGGTTGGTTTCTGATGATCTGCGGATGCATGGGACAAGTATAAATTTCCTGCTGTGCTTCATATTCAGCATGTTCATCTTTTTTTCTTTCCTTGCAGGAAAAAAAGAAAATACCCGCTGCAATAATTATGAAGTAGTATAATAATCTTTTTGTCATTAAATGATTATTTTATTTGTAATATCCTTTCCAGTTCAACCTGCATCACCAATAACTGCTGCAATTGTTCCAGGTAATCCAGTTGTGTCATGTTCAGTGTTTCCCAGGCATCAAACAACATGAACAATTCCTCGGTGTTTTGCTCATAACCCAATTGCATTGTCTTATAATTATTCCTTAATGCCGGTATGATGTTATCCTCAAATAATTTTACCTGTTTTTGCTTTGTTTCTATTTCTGCCCGCATACCGTACGCCATACCGGTTGCTTCATTGATCAGCATCTGTCTTTGTTGTTCCAGTGACCCGGCTTTCCATTTCAAACTTTCAATATTGGTTTTTTGCATCCGGGTTGACCTGCCTATCGGAATTTTTACCATCCCCATCAGGGAAAACTGCCAGGGCTGTCTTGCCCAGGCAAACATGTGGTCGTACCGGATTCCAAACTCAGGTTTTAGTTTAGCTCTTTCTACATTTTGCTGCAGCCCTGTTAACTGAATATTTTTTTCAATCGCCTTTAAATCGCTTCTTGAATTGATAAAAGTGGTACTGTCAAATGTTGTTGCGTAATTTCTGACAGAGTAACTTGTATCAACCCCAAAAATTTCATTTTTATCATGATTCATTAAAGTATTTAATGCAATCCGTTTTTGTACCAGTTCATTTAGCAGCATCAGCTTCATATTTTGAAGGTTTCCCAGGGCGGCTTTTGCCTTGTAATAGGCGCTTATTTTTTCTAACCCGTTTTTATATCTCAACTCTGCATTCTGAATCATAAAATTCAAAAGCTTTTCATTTTGTTCAATTACATTCAGTTTTTTCCGGATGATTATCCATTCATAATAATTTTTTTTTGCCCCGGCATACAGATCATTCAGTGTTACTCCCTTTTTTTCTTTTTCAACTGACGACATGGCCTGCATATACTTAGCCTCAGCATCCTGTTTTGTTTTATTGGGAAACATTTGCTGTGCAGAAACCATGAATTGTCCCATACCTGATTGCCCCATGTCATCCACTTTCCAGTACCTGGGCTGGTAAGGCGTCATCCAGAAACCAGCGCCGAATTCA
>JAHEZF010000327.1 GCA_023251215.1 Sphingobacteriales bacterium
ATGCTTCTTTTTTATAATTCATTTTTCCAAACTCTCATATACCAATAAATAGGGTACCCGATAACTCCTGCAAACAAGAAAACAAGTATCCAGATTATTCTTTCAGTTGAATCCATTGTTTTATTTCTTACAAGATGCATAATAAAGAAAATAAGAAGACCCAATGAAAGTATACCCATGCCAAATCCAATAATAAATAATGGACCGAATACACTGAACATTTCTTGTGCCGCCGGTTCATAATTATTCCATTCAATTATTGATGGAAATATCCGTAAGAGCATAAAAAATAAAACAACCAGCAGAATGATCGGCAGAAAACTAAGTAAGCCGATAAATAGTTTTGAGCTGCGTGACATAAAAAGGAGTTTCTGTAAAGTTAATCCTATTCTTTTCCTTTTACCGTTGAGTTTAAAATAATTTCCTGCCAATGATTTTCTTGTTACTTTAGCCACTCAAAATTTTTATTATGCAACAATTTTGGGCACAATACTGGTGGATCCTTATCGTACTGATCATTTTTTTTGGCAGCTTTTATACCATTAACCAGGGTTTTATCGGAGTAATAACCATGTTTGGCAAATACCGCAGAATAGCCCGTCCCGGATTGCGAATGAAGTTTCCGATCATTGAATCTGTTCATAAAAAAGTTTCCATTCAAAACCGTTCGGTGGAGTTGGAATTCCAGGCCGTGACACAGGACCAGGCAAATGTATATTTCAAAAGCATGCTTCTGTATTCTGTGCAAAATGCCGACGAAGAAACCATAAAAAAGGTAGCATTCAAATTTATTGCAGACAGAGACCTGATGCAGGCATTGATCAGAACTATAGAAGGTAACATTCGTTCTTTTGTGGCCACCAAAAAGCAGGCGGAAGTTTTAGGGCTTCGCAAGGAAATTGTTGAATACGTAAAAGAGCAGGTTGATCATTCACTGGAAAATTGGGGATATCATTTACAGGATCTTCAGATCAACGATATCACATTTGACAAAGTGATCCTTGATTCAATGAGTAAAGTAGTGGCAAGTAATAACCTGAAAGCCGCTGCAGAAAATGAAGGACAAGCTTTATTGATCACAAAAACAAAAGCAGCAGAGGCAGAAGGTAATGCAATAAAAATATCAGCCGAGGCGGAGAAAGAAGCGGCAAGATTGCGTGGGCAGGGGGTTGCATTGTTCAGAAAGGAAGTGGCGACAGGTATGACCGAAGCGGCCGAGCAGATGAAACAAGCTAACCTTGACACCAACGTAATTCTGTTTAGCATGTGGACGGAAGCAATAAAGAATTTTGCAGAGTTTGGCAAAGGCAATGTAATATTCCTCGATGGCAGCGCCCAGGGAATGGAAAATACAATGAAGCAAATACAGGCAATGATGATGAAGCCGGTGGGCACTTCCCAGAAATGAACTTCTTGAAATTGTTCAAGAGGTTTAATAGGTTCAAGAAGTTCCAGACGTTATTATGAACCTTTTAAACTTTTGGAACTTATTAAACATCTGGAACTTTTTTCTTGTTAAAGAACTCCAAAACTTCACTCCCTTATACAACGTGGCATTATTTTTCACGTTCTTCCACAGTTGTTGAAAATTTATTCAGCATAAAGGCTCACATAAAACCTACTTTTACGAACCAAAGAAATTACTAATGATTCATCTTTTACAGACCGACACGCTGAAACAGATCGCATCTAATGTAAACAATGCAATTTCACATGCTGATAAGAATGGTGATGGCAGCCTCAGTCTCGGCGAACTCCTCAGCATGGGTGGTTGGCTCATGTATCCGCTGATCGGTTTATTGCTCGTTGCTATCTTTTTCTTCGTTGAGCGGTTAATAGCAATCCGCAAAGCAGGAAATATTGACCCGAACTTCATGAATCATATCCGTGATCATATTGTAAACGGCAATGTGTCCGCTGCAAGAAGTTTTGCAAAGAATACGAATAATCCTGTTGCAAGAATAATTGACAAAGGAATTCAACGTATAGGAAAGCCCATCGACATCATCGAAGACAGCATGGAGAATGTTGGTAAACTGGAATTATATAATCTTGAAAGAAATCTTTCAGTGCTTTCGCTGGTATATGGTATTGCGCCGATGCTTGGTTTTTTAGGAACCATCATTGGTATGTTGCAATTATTCTATAGCATAAGCGCTACGGGAGAGTTTACTGCGGCATCAATTGCAGGGGGTATTTATACAAAGATGATCACTTCTGCGGCTGGTCTTATAATTGGTATGCTTGCCTATATTGGGTATAATTTTTTGAATTCACAAATAGCAAAAGTCACCAACAAGATGGAAGCAAGCGCAGCAGAGTTTATGGATGTTTTGCAGGAACCGACCAGGTAAAAACTAATAATTCATAATGAACATTAAAAAGAGATATAAGTCACAGCCAGAATTACATGCGGGGGCATTGAATGATATTTTGTTCATATTACTTTTCTTTTTTCTTATCGTTTCTACATTGGCAAATCCGAATGTAATACCCCTTACTGTTCCAAAAGCGAAAAGTCAATCAAAAGCAAAACAATCAGTGATCGTTAATATAAAACCAACAGGTGAATATATACTTAATGGTAAATCGGTGCCACTCGATCAATTAAAAGCCGCAGTAGAACCATTCATATTAAAAGATACTGCACAAGCAACAATTGCAATAAATGCTGATAAAACAGTACCGCTT
>JAHEZF010000328.1 GCA_023251215.1 Sphingobacteriales bacterium
ACCAAAATCAATGGCTTCAAAATTGTACGCCATGTTCAATTCCTTCCTGTCTTCATCCACAAACTTTTTCACTCTTGGTATATCGCCGACTGCTTCGGCCACAGTTGCAAGATTATATTTACTTAATACTTCACGGTTCATCTCCTGTATATAATCATGTAAATGCGGACCACTGGCGTAATACATTGTCCAGGCTCCATTATATTCTTTTGGCAACGGGGGCCATGTTGTGTCTTTGGAAATAAAAGCCAATGCATCCATACGAAAACCATCCACGCCTTTATCACACCACGAACGCATCATTTTATAAATATCCTGGCGCAGCTGAGGATTTTCCCAATTCAGATCGGGTTGAAAATTGCCGAAGTAATGCAGGTAATAAGAATTGGTTGCTTTATTGAATTCCCATCCATATCCCTTTTCATCAAAGATGCTGAAGCGATAAGGTGGTTCGCCTTTTTCGGCAGGCCACCAATGAAAATAATTATAGTAAGGACTGTTTCTTGATTTGCTTGCTTCTTTAAACCATTTGTGCTCATTACTGCAATGATTCAGCACCATATCCATTATCACTTTTATGCCACGTTCATGAAAACCTTTCAGTAAAGAATCAAAGTCACTCATAGTACCAAACTGCGGCTGAATATTTTCATAATCGCTGATGTCATAACCATTGTCTTTATTAGGTGAAGCATAGACGGGGTTTAACCAAACCGCATCTATACCAAGACTTTTTATATAATCAAGTTTTGAAATGATGCCTTTTAAGTCACCCACGCCATCACCATTTGTATCTTTAAAACTTCTTGGATAGATCTGGTAAACTGTTGCTTCTTTCCACCATTTGTGATCAGTAACGGGTGTTGTTTTAGATCCCTCTTGTTTTTGGGGAGATGAATTACACGAAATTAAAACTACTATCAAAACGAAAAAACTTATGATATGAATTGCCTTTATCATTGCTATTAATTAATAATTCTAAAACAATTCTCTAGTGCACCAATCCGTGTACAATTTCATCCACAGTGCCTTCCACCCTTTTTTTCATTCTTATCAATAACACAGAGCCTGAAGCAACTATTAAAAGAATACCAGCTAATGATATTGCCGTTGTCGGATTATTATTTAACCATGATTTATAATACAATGGTATCGTAAATGTTTCAAGCAACATGGGTATGACAATAAACATATTAAATATACCCATGTACACGCCTGTTCTTTCTGGCGGTATGCTGCCCGCAAGCATAATGTATGGATTACCCATCATACTTGCCCATGATAATCCCATCCCGATCATTGGTATAAATAAATAATTCTTATCCTGGATGTGCGGTATTATTAATAATCCAATACCTGCAAGCATCAGGCAGACCATGTGTATATATTTAGGCCCATATTTTTTTGCCAGCCATGCAAGACCAAACGCAGAAACAAATGCGATACTATTATAAAAAGCGCCAAGCGGCCCAACCCACAATTCTGCTTTCCTGAACAAAGGACTTGCTGCATCAACTGTATTGTATAAAGACTTTGACAAGCATTTGGCAATATATTGCCAGTAAATAAACATAGCATACCAGCTGAATAACATCATCGGCCCCATTAATTTCATCGTCAGTGGCATTTCTTTTATTGCATGATATATTTCACTGAATGTTGCGCTAATGCCTTTTGGTGATCTTCTGATCTTATCTTTTTCATTTTCTGTCAACGGAATTTCCTTAGTGGTTCTTAATGTCCATAGAATAGAACCTATAGATACAACTGAACCTATCATGAATGCTACATAAGTAGTAAGCGGTATTTTACCAACCCGGGATGATTCTGAAAGAGCCAAAAAATTGATAAGAAGAAATGGGGTTAAATAAGAAAGTGTTTGACCCAAACCTGTAAATGCACTTTGCGTCAGGAACCCAATTGAATGTTGACTTTTATCCAGCTTATCACTTACAAATGCACGATAAGGTTCTTGCGTAATATTATTTGCTGCATCTAAGATCCAAAGAACACTTGCTGCCATCCACACTGTGCTGCTATGCGGCATTGCAAAAAGAGCAAGGCTGCAGAAAACGGCGCCGATCAGGAAATAGGGAACCCGTCTTCCCCATCTTGTGATCGTTTTATCACTCAGGGCACCAATAATTGGTTGTACGATCAACCCTGTCATTGGCCCTGCAAGCCATAGCAAAGGCAGTTTACTTTCTTCTGCGCCGAGGTAAGAATAAATAGGACTCATGTTGGCTTGCTGCAATCCAAAACTGTATTGCAAGCCAAAGAATCCAAAATTCATATTGATGATCTGCCAGAAATTTAACCGTGGTTTGAATGACATAAGCAAGCATTGACTGGAAAGAAGCCAGATTGAAAGTAATAATGAATCAGGAGATTTGACCGATTTTTTCAAACATTTAGCTGCAAACGATTGCAGCATCGTTATTAATTTTAGCTGCCTATTTTTGCGAGTCACAGAACACAAAAAGAATATGAAAAAGATTTTAATTGCATTGGTATTGATCTTAGCTTTTGCTTTAGCAGCCCTGTATTTATTTATTCCCGGTAAAATTAAAATAGGAGCCGGCATTTCATTGAATGCTGCTCTGCCAGGCGTTTCCCGCACACTTGCGAATGAAAATGATTGGGCCAAATGGTGGCCTGCCCCAACTCCGTTTATTCATAATAGCCAGGTTT
>JAHEZF010000066.1 GCA_023251215.1 Sphingobacteriales bacterium
ACCCTGTCGGGATTAATTAATGCAAAACACAAAAATATTTACCTGAATGGCCACAGTGGTGGTGGCAGTTTTATTTTTGGATACCTGGCGGGGGTGGTAAAAATTCCTCCCCATGTTAAACGCATCAGTTTTCTTGACAGCGATTATGGCTATGACAGCAGCTATTATCCCAAATTCAAAACCTGGCTGAAGCAGGTAAAAGGTGCAGCGATGAATGTGTTTGCTTACAATGACAGTATTGCCCTGTACAATAGGAAGCCTGTTGTGTCAGCTACGGGCGGCACCTGGTACAGAAGTCATTTGTTACTGCAGCACCTGCAACAGGACATATTATTTTCAGAAACTCATACTGACAGCCTGGTCATTTACAAAAGTGAAGACAACAGAGTGCAATTCTTTTTTAAAATAAATACTGACCGCGGCATTTATCACACGCAGCAGGTAGAATTGAATGGATTCATTCATTCCATTCTTTGTGGCACCAAAAAGGATTCTGAAAAATATAATTATTACTTTGTAAGGGCTTACACCGAATTCATCCGGTAGAATTATATTTCAAGCCGGCGCTTTTAATATTTGCAATTTTTGCTGAAGAATAGAAAAAGCTGCAGAACAATAATAGAGAAAACGATATGGAAAAAATTGTTTCCATAAACCAGGAAGATTTAATTATAACAATTACCAATGAAATTCCTGGAAAAGAACGGGGAATTGTTTTTTTATTTTGGTTAATAATAACTGGTAAGGATTGACTTATTGTCTGGACAGGGCGGAATAGAAATGAAGCTATATATTTTGAATGAGAAGTTGAAAAAGTTATTCTATTTCACTTAATTCCAACCAGCGCATCTCTTTTAGATCCAGTAGCCGGGCCACTTCGCCGATGCGGTGGGAGAGTTGCTGCAATTCCCCGAACGGAGTATTACCGCTGGTAAGTTTTTCCGTGATCATTTCTTTTTCCCGTGAGAGATCAGTAATTTCTTTCTCCAGTGTTTCAAACTCTTTTTTTTCTTTGAAGGATAGTTGCCGCTTTCGGCCACCAGTCTTTAATCTCCTTTCATCCGGTTTTTTTTCTGCTGACTGCGGACTGTGGACTGACGACTCCTCCTGCCACAACCTGTACTGGGAATAATTGCCCGGAAAATCCCTGATCATTCCGTTGCCTTCAAAAATAAAAAGATGATTGACTAATCTGTCCATAAAATACCTGTCGTGTGATACGATGATAATACAGCCCAAAAATTCATTCAAAAAATTTTCCAGCACATTCAGGGTAGGAAGATCCAGGTCATTGGTTGGTTCATCAAGTACCAGGAAATTGGGATTGCTGAATAAAATGGAAAGCAGATGCAATCTTCTTTTCTCACCACCGCTTAACATGCTGATATAGGTGTATTGTTTGTCGGGATCGAAAAGAAATAACTGGAGAAACTGTGCTGCACTCAATGATCCGCCACTTGCCAGCGGAAAACTTTCGGCCATGGTTTTTACAAATTCAAGAACCCGCATGTCCTCTTTTACAATCAGTCCCTGTTGCGAATAGTTGCCAAAGATCACTGTATCACCGATATTGACCTTGCCACTGTCGGGTTGTTCAATACCCTGGAGTATATTAATGAATGTTGATTTTCCAACTCCGTTTTTTCCCACCACACCAATGCGTTCCCCTTTTTTAAAAGTATAATCAAACCCTTTCAGAATTATTTTATCCCCAAAACTTTTATATACTTTTTTCAGTTCAATTACTTTGCCGCCAAGACGGTTTATTTTTATTTCCAGCTTCAGTTGTTCATCCTCTGTCTTCTTTTTAGCTTTTTTTTCCACTTCATAAAAACTATCCTGGCGGCTTTTGCTTTTAGTGGTTCTTGCTTTGGGTTGCCGGCGCATCCATTCCAGCTCCCGGCGATAGGTATTCTTCGCTTTTTCTACACTAGCAATTTCACTTTCTGTCCTTGCTGCTTTTTTTTCAAGATAATTTTCATAATTTCCTTTGTAAACATGCACGGTGTCATTATCAGGCTCCCATATCTCGTTACAAACAGTATCCAAAAAATAACGGTCATGGGTTACCAGTAGTAATGTGATATTTTCTTTATCAAGGAAATGTTCCAGCCATTCCACCATTTCCACATCTAACTGGTTGGTGGGTTCATCCATAACAAGCAGAACATGTTTATGTCCGAAGCCAATATCAATAAGCGCTTTTGCAAGAGCTACTCTTTTTCTTTGTCCGCCGCTGAGTTTGCCAACAGGTTGCTGCAGGTTGTGAATATCCAGTTTTCCCAGCACCTGTTTTACCCGGGTATCAAAATCCCAGGCGCTGAGTTCATCCATTTTAATAATGGCGACGTTGAGTTTCTCTGCATTACCTTCTTCACTGATGGCTTCATATTCTTTAATAACATTAATGACCGGATGATCATGAAAAAAAATATTTTCAAGAACAGATTTGTTTTCAAGAAATGAAGGTTCCTGTTCAAAGAGCACAACATCCACTTCTTTATTGACCCAGACTTTTCCGGAGTCAGGAGTTTCTTTCCCCGCCAGTATCTTTAATAAAGTGGTCTTGCCCGAGCCATTCCGGGCCACCAATGCTATTTTATCACCTTCTTCAATATGAAAGGAAATATTCTTGAACAGGGGCTGAATGCCGTAACTCTTTGTCAGTCCCTCCACTGAAACATAATGCATGATGCAAAGATAGAGCATGACCAACTCAACAATGTTTTTTACAGTTACATAACATTTAATAGCATTGCACTTGGGCAAATAAACTTATCTTTAGATGGTAAACCATTTAAATATGAACAAAAAATTTTTTCTGGCATTAATCGGTCTTGCTTTACTGGCAGCCTGCAATAATTCAGGCAGCGATAAAGAAAAGAATACAGATACAAGCATGAATAAGATGGATCAGGATACCATGCACAACATGACCAAAACTAATAACCCGGTACCTGAGCTACCTGCTGTTCCTAAAAGTGCCAAAGTAGTATTTGCTAATCTGAAAGATGGCGCCACAGTTTCATCACCACTAAAAATACAAATGGGAACCATTGCAATAAGAGTGGATACTGCAGGTCCTGTTGTTGCCGGTTCAGGTCACCATCATTTAATAATTGATGGACCCGATTCACTTGCTGCCGGCGAGATGGTACCCAAAGATTCAATTCATCTGCATTTTGGAAAAGGACAAACTGAAACTGAAATAAAACTTTCTCCTGGAAGGCATAAACTCACTCTTCAATTTGCTGATGGCCTGCATCGTTCTTACGGCAGTAAATTATCAGCTACCATTATGGTAAATGTGAAAAAGTGATTTTTTATTTCAGATATTTTCCAAAGAATTCAATCGTTCGCTGCCAGGCAAGTTTGGCAGCGGCTTCATTATAGCGGGTAGGCGCTGTATCGTTATGAAAAGCATGATTAGCTCCTTCATAAATGTATAGCTCATAAGGAATATTTGCTTTCTTCAATGCTTCTTCATAAGCAGGGATACCCGCATTCACTCTTTCATCCAAAGCGCCGTAATGCAGTTGCAGGGCAGCTTTGATCTTTGGCACATCCGCCGCATCAGGCTGGCGGCCATAAAAAGCCACTGCAGCTTTCAGTGAAGGAACATTTACCGCTAATGAATTGGCCATGCCGCCGCCCCAGCAAAAACCAACACAACCAAAATTTCCATTGCAATCTTTTCTCGATGGCAAATAATCAAATGCTTTGATGAAGTTCTGCAGGTTGTCTTCAGCTTTCAGTTGTTGAAATTTTGTTCTGGCTTCATCTTCATTTTCAGGAGTACCCCCCAAAGATGAAAGTGCATTGGGTGCAATAGCCAGGTATCCGGCATTGGCAGCACGCCGGGCAACATCTTCGATATGGGCATTTAAACCACGGTTCTCATGTATCACCACTACGGCTGCATATTTCTTTTCTTCTTTTGGCCGGGCCACATAGGCCTGCATATCACCATTGACACCGGGATAAGTAATGCGTTCTGTAAAAAGATCTTCCTCTTTTGTTACAGCGGCGTTTGCATAATTCACTTCCAGCAACGGCAGTATCGTAATCGCTGCTGCTGTACCACCGGCAAGAACAGCAAGACGACGTAAAAACTCATGCCGGGTAAGGGGTTTGTGGGTGTACTCATCGTACAGGTTGATGATGCGCTGATCCATATTATTTTTTTGATGTGAAATTAAAGTTACAAAAAGTTGAAACCGGGACAATTTTATTATTTTGTTTTATAGAAATAAACTCAACTACTTTATATGCAGACTGTATGGAATAAAATAATATTCATGTTTCATTCAAAATAAAAAAACCCCGAAAAGGAGTTTTTAGTTTTGGCGAAACTATTGCTGTAAAAATATCTCAGCCAATCTTTTTTACATTTACTGCATTCATACCTTTTTTACCTTCCTGCAGATCAAATTCCACCTTATCGCCTTCGGCAATCTGATCTATCAGGCCGCTTGAATGTACAAATGTCTCTTTATTGGAATCATCGTGTTTGATGAAGCCAAATTTTTTTTCCGCATTAAAAAACTTAACGGTGCCCTGTTGTTTGTCGCTCATTGTATTGTATTTGTATTGGTAATTAAATGAGGATAAAGATAGGGTTTAAATGGCAGATGAATGAACATTTCTATAAAGTAATGGGTAGCGGCGGGATAAGGTGGTTAGCTATGCCGGCAGTTGCCCCGATCCTTCTTTATCCTTGTCTGATTTTTTTGAAATTTAGTCATATCTTTTCGGACCAAACCGGCTTTTATGAGATATGCTTTCCTTTTCGCCGCCATCATGATACTGGCTGCCTGCAACAGTAAAGATTCAAATGATACCGCCGGGTTAAAAGCCCCCGTCACCAAAAAAGGCCCTAAAACATTTACCGAACATGGGCAAACCAGGACCGATGATTATTTCTGGTTAAATAATCCTCAGGATACATCTGTTATCAGTCATCTGAAAGAAGAGAATGCTTATACCGAAACATACATGAAGCATACGGAAGACCTGCAGAAAAAAATATACGATGAGCTGGTGGCAAGAATTGATCCCAAACAGGAATCGCTGCCTACAAAAGCAAACGGTTTCTGGTATTATACCCGTTATGAAGAAGGCAAGCAGTATCCTTATTACTGCCGCAAAAAAGATAATCTTTCTTCAACAGAAGAAATTTTTCTGAATGTTCCGGAAATGTCGCAGGGTCACCAGATTTTCCAAGTGCGGGGATGGGATGCGGCAAGAAATAATAATTTATTAGCGGTGGGCATTGACACAACAGGCGGAAGAAGATCCACTTTGTACATTAAAGACCTTACAACAGGTAAAATGCTGCCCGAAGTTTTTTCCAACACCAGCGCCAATTATACCTGGAGTGCTGACAGCAAAACCCTGTATTATGTTCTGAATGATCACACTGTTCGCAGTTACAAAGTGATGAAGCATGAATTGGGAGCTAATCCGACTACCGACAAAAACATTTATACAGAAATGGACAGCACCTATTCAATTTTTCTCAGCAGCTCAAAAGACAATCATTATATTTTCATCAACAGCGGCAGCACTAATTCGGATGAGGTAAGGTATTTAGATGCTACCAAACCCAATGCAGCTCCGGTAATGATACAGCCCCGTACAAACAATCTTGAGTATTCCGTCAGCTACTACGAAGGAAATGTATTTCATATCCGCACCAATTATAAAGCCACTAATTTCAGGTTTGTGGAAACACCAATTGCCAAACCCGGAGTAGCCAATTGGAAAGATGTGATCCCGCACAGCGAATCGGCTTATTTGCAGAGGGTGGAAGTGCTGAAAGATTATTACGTGGAGCAGTCAAAAGTGAATGGCCTTACGGAAATTAAAGTCATTAACCGCAAAGACAATTCATCGTATAATGTAGATTTTGGGGAAGAAGCTTATGTTGCCAATATGTATATGGCCACTGACGATTATACTTCTGACAGTATCCGTTATTCATATTCATCACTCACCACGCCGTCATCTGATTTTTATTATAACCTTGTTTCCAAAGAAAAGAAATTATTAAAGCAGCAAAAGATCGGCGGCGGTTACGATGCCTCCAAATATGAAACGCATCGCATCCGGGCCAAAGCCACTGATGGCACGATGGTTCCCATTTCACTGGTGTATAAAAAAGATGAATTCAAAAAAGATGGAAGCAACCCGATGTTGCTGTACGCTTATGGTTCTTACGGCGCCAACAGCGATCCTTTTTTCAACCGTTCCGTTATCAGTTTGCTCGACCGTGGATTTGTGTATGCTATTGCACATATAAGAGGCGGGCAGGAATTAGGAAGGCAATGGTTTGAGAATGGAAGATTATTACATAAAAAAAATACTTTTACCGATTATGTGGATTGCGCCCAGTTTCTTGTAAATGAAAAATATACTTCAAAAGAAAAATTGTTTGCCAACGGTGTAAGTGCAGGTGGTATGTTAATGGGTGCTATCACTAATCTTCGTCCTGATTTGTTTAAAGGCGTACTCGCCGAAGTGCCGTGGATGGATGTAGTGACGGATATGTTCAATCCCGATCTTCCATTGACAACTCTCGAATACGATCAGTGGGGCGATCCCAACAAAAAAGAATATTATGACTATATGCTTTCATGGTCGCCGTATGATAATGTGAAGAAAGCGAATTACCCCGCCATCTTTTCCACTGGCGGATTGAATGATACACAAGTTCCTTATTTTTCTCCAGCCAAGTGGGTGGCAAAAGTTCGTGAAAATAATACAGGCAACAATGTTGTTTTATTCAAATGCAACATGGGCGCCGGCCATAGTGGCGAATCCGGCAGATTTGAAGCGCAAAAACTCCAGGCATTGAAATATGCTTTCATGCTCGATCAGTTGGGGATGAAGAATTAGATGAGGTGAATTTATATAACCAGCTTTTAAATTACTACTGAGCTTTTGTTGCGTTTCATCTCAACTAAAATCACGATCAGAAATAAATTCTTCAATGTTCTGTAAAAAGATTTCTCAGCTCGATCATCTTTTCATGTGTGCTGTCTGTTTTAATGATGCCGCTCCGTGAACTATCCAGGTCTATGATGGTGTAAATGGTAATAACCGTCATCAGTGCATAGATGGTCAGAATGATCCAGTCGTTTTTCTTTTGTTTTTTACTGTAGCCGATAATAAAACTACCCAAAAGGGTGAGGATGATCAGCAGCCATAAAATGGAATAGGGCACATGGGCTTTCAGTGCTGCATCCCGGCTTGTTACAGCATCAATCATATCATTCAATGCCGGTATCATCTGGTTGGATATGATAAAATTTTCAGAGTTGTGTGAAAATTGCGCCGCTCTTTCCCATACCCTTGTGGAGATAGCCTCCGCTTTTTTCAGCGCTTCATTGATTTTTGTTTCATCGGTGCCGCTTAGATAATAATCAATCCTTGTTTCTAAATATTGTTGCAGGTCTTTTCTGAATTCTTTATGGATGCTATCAGGATAAAGGTTGGTACGGAGAACCGCTGTCCCGATAGCATTAGCTTCTTTTACAATGCTGGCACGGCGGGTATCATAGCGATTAGCTGACATGCTGAAGGTGAAAGAAAGCAGCAGGGATAGCAAACCTAACAGGGCGCCTTCCAGCGGGCCAAGTCCCTCTGCTTTGGCCTCCGGATTCTTTTGCGCCTGGCGATTACTTAGCCTCACACCCAGCAAATGGAAAACTAGTATAAGAATAAAAACAGAGTCTGCGATAATCAGCAATG
>JAHEZF010000329.1 GCA_023251215.1 Sphingobacteriales bacterium
GAGAACATAAATGACGTTGTCCGGGTGAGTATGCATAGCAACGGAATCACCCGGTTTAAATGTCGCCTCGTAAAACTTAACGCCAAGAGTATCGGAAAACATTTTAATAAAAGCTGCTTCTACTTTAACCGGATCCATAGCAGGATCGTAAGCGGGCATGGATGGAGTTTCAGTTTTAGCAGCATCTGTTTTTGCCGTTTCATCCTTTTTTTCATTGTTGCAGGCAATAAAAATAAATGACATCAAAAGTGCAAAAAAAACACTTGCATTTGTTTTTTGTATCATAATGAAATTTTATAGTGAAAAAATGAGGTTACTTAATCTCTTTTAATATTTCCCGGTGGCTGCTTACGGTATGTTCTTTGAAGCGGGTGTACCATGACTGAAAGTCAGCATGACCCATACCACCTGTAATTGCTTTTTCATATTCGCCTAATGAATCATACCCTTCTTCCATGATGAGGCGGTATGAATCGCCGGTAAAATCAGTCAGCATCCGGAAACTTTTTGCTTCGGGGAACATGTTTTTTGCTTTGGCTTCATCCATTAAAACTTTGGCATCACGGTAGTGCCCAAATTTGAGTTGGAAAATGTCTCTTACGATGTACATAATTTTTAAGTTTAAAGGTTTAGAAAATTTACACTTAATCGTCAATGGCCAATGGTGAATTGTCAATAACAATACTGTTTCTATTCACAATTCAAATTTAAAATCCTTTCTTATCGCCAATATATTTTGAAAACCATTCCACATTGGTTTGTTGTACTTTCAAAATCATTTTGGGTTCAGTAGGACCATGCGGCTGCCGCGGCAGTACAAGCAACCGTACCGGCACATTCCTTCTGCGAAGCGCATTATAAAACATTACCGAATTTGTAAAAGGAACCCGTTGATCTGCTTCCCCATGTTGCAGCATCACCGGAGTTTTCACATTTTGTACAAACCGGAGTGGTGAATGTGCATCATACACAGCCCAGTCAGCCCATGGATCCGCTTTATAATAAGAGGGAATAAATCCTTCAATATCATCTGTAAGATTCTGGTGAACCAGGTCAACCACCGGTGCGCCAATTGATGCAACTTTGAAACGATCCGTATGACCGACAATCCAACTGCTCATAAAACCACCATAGCTCCAGCCCATCACACCCATGTTATTTTCGTCGGCCAGTCCCATTTTTATTACAAAATCAACCCCTGCCATCAGGTCTCTGAAATCGGCGCCGCCCCAATCACGCCGGTTGGCCATTCGGAAATCGGTACCATAACCAGAAGACCCGCGGGGATTGCAACGCAATATGGCAAATCCCCTTTCAGCTAATGCTGCAATAGGATAGCTGCCGCCATTAGATGCTACACAGCTTTGCTGAAACACACCGGCAGGTCCGCCATGTACATTTAATATTAATGGAACCTTTTGCCCCGGCACATAATTCAACGGATATGTAAGCAGTCCTTCTATTTCTTTTCCATCGGGGGCTTTCCATTTTACCAGTTCTGTTTTGGGCAAGGGCTTATTTGTATAATCAGAATTGATGACGGTTACTTTTACCGGTGAAAAATTATTTACCGTACTTACGTATGCCTCCGGAAGCTGCGAGGGGTTTTGTAATGTAAAAGCAAGATGTGTTCCGGCCAAATTGAGGTCAACCGTACCAATCATCTCTTTTGATCCTTTATTCCATTCCGTTATTGATTTCCCGTCTGCACTCAGCAGGTAAATGCTATTTAATGTTTTGTTGGCCTCCATCCATAAAATATTTTTCCCGTCGGCAGTCCAGCCAAGGATGCCGCCATTTTCATCCGGGGTGGCTTTCAGCCGCCAGCTTTTCCCGTCTTCTAATGAATAAATTCTTGCATGCCGTGCACCTGACCAATCAACCGGGTCGGTAGTACAGTGGTAAGCAATATATTTTCCATCGGGGCTGAACTGCGGATTGGTTTCTCCGGCTGTTGTATTGGCAATTGATTTTATGGTTCCTGATTCAATATCAACCAAAGAAATATCGCTGTACACATTATCATTTACTTCCGGCGACTTGCCATGGCTATAAACAATTTGTTTACCATCAGGGCTCCAGTCAAATGCATTGACATTATAATTTTCTTTTGTCAACTTTTTCTGTATCCTGTTTCCGCTTGTATCTTTTTCATTCAGCCATAAAACATAAAGGCGGTTTTGTTTTATCTCTTCATCCATAAAATACCAATCGTTCTTCCCTTTTTTATTTTTATCTTCTTTATCATCTCCTGCATCAGCCATGGTAAAAGCAATAGCACTGCCATTGTGGCTCCATTCAAATTCACCAACACTTGTCTTTACATCCGTTAATTTTTCGGCTTCACCGCCGCCAATAGGTAGTAAATACAAATTGTTTTTACTGTCTCTTGAAGAAGTAAAAGCAATCCACTTACCGTCGGGGCCCCATTTTGGATTGGAAGAATTTTTATCTCCTTTCGTGAGTTGAATCGTGTTGCTGCCATCAGCATTGCAAAGAAATACCTGGTTTACATATTCGCTGCGGTCGTCTGTCATCATGGCTTCACGAACGGTGTAAAGAACTTTACTGCCATCCGGTGAAACACGAACGGCCGAAATATTTTTCATTTTCAGGCATAGTTCCGGGGTCCAGTTTTTTTGAGCAAGTGTAAACAGTGGCAACAGGCAGAGTGTGGCAATAA
>JAHEZF010000067.1 GCA_023251215.1 Sphingobacteriales bacterium
TCAACCCCGCAATGTGTATTGAACACACAATGTTAACATAATTTTAAATCCCAAAAAATTTAATTTTCGATTTCCACTGCCCATTTTAAGAAGGCAAAATCAAAAAAAAGAAGCGTTTAAAAATTACCCAAAAAGAAACAATAAAAATTAAACAAACGAAATATCAGGCGATTATAAGCTTATTGGTCAAGGCTTTACGTCTCGTCATTTTTTTCCTGAACTCAGGCTTTAATTTGTAAACCTTTCCGGGTCTGTGCGGAACATTAGCTTCCATTTCGTTCAGATCAACCAGCCAGTCTTTAATAGATATTTTTTTCCTGAAGTTGCGGCGGTCAAGTTCGAACCCGAGTATAGCCTGGTATAGTTCCTGCAACTGGCGCAGCGAAAATTTTTCAGGCAACAGGTTAAAAATAACAGGATGCTCCAGTACCTGTTGCCGTAAGCGTTGCAAACAGGTATCCAGTATAAGTTTGTGATCGAAAGCCAGTTTTTTAATTTCATTTACGGAGTGCCAATGCAGTCCATTATGGCTTAACTGCAGTTTATGATGTTTAATATCAATCAAAGAATAATAGGTAATAGTAATAACCCTGCCTGACGGATGGCGGTCTGTGCCACCAAATGAAAAGACCTGCTCCAGGTACACATCATCCATCCCGGTTCTTTCTTTTAATATTCTATACGATGCAGCTTCGAGGTCTTCATCGGGCCGTATCAGATCGCCCAACAATGAATAAAGCCCGGCAAACTCTTCCAGGTCCGATTTGATCAATAATACTTTCAATTCTTTTTGATCGTAACCGAAGATGACACAGTCAACCGATATGGCTATATTAAAATAATCAAGGTGACTGATCTTTTCTATCTCAGCGGTTTTCAGTTTTAATTCTTTTTCCATATCGCTTGCTTATAATTATTATAATCAGAATACCAATTTAAGAGTACTCTTTTTATTTTTTGATTGCACCTGTATCAGGTAAGTACCTGCCGGTAATTTTCCGGCAGTCCCATTGAAAGATAATTGATGCTTTCCCCTGGTCAGTACTCCGGAATAAAGTGTTGTTACTTTTTGCCCTAAGGCATTCAATAGCTCTACCAGCACTTTCCCGTTTTCAGGAATGTACAATTCCATCACTGAATTTTCCTGTACGGGATTGGGATATACATTTATCCCTAAATTATTTCCGGGGCCATTTATATCCGATACCGGGGTTACGACAGCGTTAATCAGGTTACGGTTCAGGTACACATGATATTCACCGGGCTGCAACGTAATGCTCTGCGCTGATCCTGTTGCCGTAAAAGTGTTTCCATTCAGGTAATCATACCATGTGCCGGCTGATGGAAAAGTAAAGGTTCCTGTCAGCGACGTTACATCAAAATTACCCAATACACAAAGCATAGAAGAATCAGTGGCGCTGCGGATCGTTAACCACTTAAAGCCTCCGGCTAAACTCCGTGTAAGGGAAATGTTATTGGCAATAAAAACATCTTTGTACCAGGCATGGGCTCTTAATTTCAATATACTGGTATAAATATCATAGAGTCTTTTGCGCTGAATATTCTGCAGGTAATCCCAGCGAATGGGTTTTGCGGTAAGCCGGCATGAATCATTTACGGTTCCGTTCACGCACCGGTTAATGGAAAAATCGTAACCCAATTCTCCAAATTCCCAAATCATTTTTGGACCGGGACTATTTAACAGAAAAGCGGCACACATTTCTATCCGTTTCAGTGCCGTATTCAAATCTCGTGTGTCATAACCACCGGAAGAGTTTCCAAAGTTTAAATTTTTATACATCATTCTTTCTTCATCATGGCTTTCCATATAGCTTAACAGGTAAGGATTAGGCCAGCCCCTTACGGTATGAAGTATCCCTTCAAAATTTGAATTGCCTAAAAAACCCATTGCCCCTTCCTGGAAATTGGTAGCCCCGTTACCCCATAGCATCATTCCATAATTTGATAATTCGATCTCTTCGGTATTTGCAGCAAAATGTTCCAGTATAACATAGGAACCGGATGACTTTAGCTGGGCAGTATCATAATAACGTTTCCAGATGGCAATCCTGCTGGCATCATACTGGCCCCATAAAGTCACATTGTTTCCGGAATTAAATTGTGTGAATCCTTTGGAAAGATCAAACCGGAATCCATCCAGTTTATATTCCTGCAGCCAGAATTCAATTACCCGGCTGGTAAAATAGCGGGTATTCAGGCTTTCATGATTAAAGTCATTGAATACGCTGAATGGATGGGTTGCTGTAACATTAAACCATGGATTGTTCGCCGCGGGTTGATTGGTGGCACTGTTCCAGTATAGGGCGGCCAGCGGACAAAGGCCTGTTGCGTGATTCAGGGCAATATCCATTACAACTGCTATTCCTTTTCTGTGGCAGGAGTCAACAAATTCTTTCAAAGTGTTTTTAGGTCCGTAATATTTATCAGGAGCAAAATAAAAATCAGGATTATAACCCCAGCTATTGTTTCCCTCAAATTCATTAAAAGGCATGATCTCAATCGAATTGACTCCCATATTCTTTAAATAGTTCAATGTATCACGAAGTGTTTTCCAGTCATGCGCTGCTAAATAATCTCTGATCAGGAGCTCATACACTACAATATTTCTCTTATCCGGTCTTGAAAAATTATTCACCGCCCAGGTGTAGCCGGGAGCATTTGTTTGCAGCAGGCTAACAATACCTGTAGTAAATCCCGTTGGATATGCTCTTAATCCGGGATAGGTTGCAGAACTGATACCGCCATCGTTGGATGGATCTAATATTTTTTCTGAATAAGGCTCTGCCACTTTCAATGCTCCGTCCACGAGGTATTGAAATGCATATTCAGTTCCCGGTGTTAACCCCGTAATCCGTAACCACCAGTAATTACCATCAGGTGTTTTGTTCATTACATAATTGGTTTGTTCCATCCAGTTACTTCCCGGAAATTCCCCGATCATGGAGACCCTGTTTTTGCCCGGTGCATTTAAAACCAATACAACAGAAGTATTTCCGGTTTCATAATTAATGCCATCTCTTACTCCGGCCGGTAACGGAGCAACAATGAGCGCCGGAGATACAAAGAATCTCAACGTATCTGTTACAATGGCGCTGCCATCGTTAGCCTCTGCTACTATAATTTGATTACCCGCAACCGGCAAAACCGGGTTGGCTGAAATGGTGGTTACATTGCTGGCTGTCTGAATTTGTGTTCCATTCAGGTACAGCTTCATAGTTGAAAGCCTGCTGGCAATTGCAGTAAGATTAATATTATCGCCTACCTGTTTATTGATGGGTTCTGGTATAGGAATATATGTTGGCTGAAAAGGAGGTACACTGAACCGGACAGCCACAGTATTATCATATACCGGTACATACATATCGCTGCCATCAGCATTACGCTGTACAACCGTACCTGCACCATTACGAAAAAGGATAGCAATTTTTTTTATTGTTTCCCCTGCCGGTACAACAAAAAATGCCCGAATATTGGTAATAGCATATTGCCATTTATTATTTCCTAAATAAGTAGCCTGTGCAGCCGGGTTGGTAGTGGCCCAGGTAAATTTTACATACCGCCAGTCGGTCGGGCTTATGCTAAGATTGGTGATCACTCCCACATGTACATATACATCGCTTGTCGGAGTATAATTCAGCAGGCCCATGTTGCCCTTGCTGGCATCCACAGTAATAGTGATGTTATCATTGTCTTTGGCAAAATCAGGTATCCAGGTAAGCAATTGGGATTTGCCGGCAAATGCAGAAACTATATAACAAAGAAAAAAAATAAAAAATCTTTTCATAGCATGCCCGTTTTACGGCTCAATCATTTTCGAAGATACAAACATGTACTTATAACACATTAATTTTTTGATATAATTTTTGATACATGTTCAATTAAAGGGGCATTAACTTTACCTGGCAACATTGCTTTATGTATTCCAAAGAAATAACTCAACAGCTACAAAAGCTAACAGCTACACTGATCAAAAAACAGGCTGCCGGTTCCATCAATAAAAAAGACACTGATGATCTCCGGAATGTGCTCCGCTTTCATGAATACCGTTATTATGTACTCAATGACCCGCTGATAGCCGATTATGAATATGACCAGCTTTATAAGGCTTTGGAAAAAATTGAAAGAGATAACCCCGAACTCATCACGGCCGACTCACCCACTCAACGTGTGGCTAAAGGACTCACTAAAGATTTTCCTGCCGCCCGGCATTTGGTACCGATGCTTTCATTGGACAATTCGTACAATAGTGAAGATCTTATTGATTTTGACAGAAAGGCTAAAGAGCTTACCGGATTAAAAGAAATGGAGTACTGTGTGGAGCCCAAGTTTGATGGCGGAAGCATTTCACTTATTTATGAAAATGATCTGCTGGTACGGGGAGCCACAAGAGGCGATGGTGTTGAGGGCGATGAAGTAACCACTAACATCAAACAGATCAGAACAATTCCACTTTCAGCAAAATTTTCTGATTATGGTCTGCAACAGGTGGAAACAAGAGGCGAAGTACTGATCAATAAAAAAAATTTTACAAAATATAATGAGCAATTAGTAGAACAGGGATTGGCTCCTTTAGCCAATCCAAGAAATGCCGCATCGGGTACATTGCGGATTAAAGACCCCGCAGAGGTTGCCAAAAGAAACCTGGAGGCATTCGTTTATCATGTCAGCTTTTTTTTATTATCAAAGGGGAAAAAACTGCCAAAAGAATTGACTAACCATTCCGACTCGTTGCAAATGCTCTGGGATCTTGGTTTCCGCAGTCCCCAGAAAGAAAAGAAAGTATTAAAAGGGATTGATGCGGTAATAAAATATTGCAACGAATTTGAAGTAAAGAGAGACGGCCTTCCTTATGAAATTGATGGCATGGTGATCAAGGTAAACGATTTTGCCCTGCAGGATAAACTGGGTATGACCTCTCATCATCCACGATGGGCCATTGCTTATAAATTTAAAGCCAGGCAGGGAACCAGTAAATTATTAAATGTGGAATTCCAGGTAGGAAGAACAGGATCCATTACACCCGTAGCTAAAATTCAACCGGTTCCTATCGGGGGTGTTACTGTTTCTTCCATTTCGCTTTTTAATGAAGATGTGATAAAAGAAAAGGACCTGAGGATAGGCGATACGGTTTTAGTGGAAAGAGCCGGAGATGTGATCCCATACATTGTAAAATCACTGGTTGATGTACGGAAGGGCAATGAAAAGAAAATTCATTTCCCCAAAAATTGCCCGGTTTGTAACAGTAAACTATTTAAAGAAGAAGAGGAAGCTGTGTGGCGCTGCATAAATATTGAGTGCCCGGCACAGGTTGTGGAACGCATCATTCACTTTGTGAGTAAAGATGCCATGGACATTCGTGGTTTTGGCGATGCCAACGTAAGAAAGTTTTATGAGCTGGGTTTACTGAAAGATATTCCCGGAATTTATAAACTTGATTTTGATACAATCGGTGGGATGGAAGGTTTTGGTAAAAAATCCGTTGACAATTTGCAGGCTGCCATTGCCAATTCTAAAAAGCAACCTTTGCATCGTCTCATTTTTGCTCTTGGTATCCGGTTTGTTGGCGAAACAACTGCTAAAACTCTTGCACAGACAGTTAAACATTTGCTTGATTTCAAAAATTATTCCATGGAAGAATTACAAACTCTCGAAGATGTGGGACCCAGGGTGGCCGGTAGCATCCATCACTTTTTCAGCAACAGGGATAATTTACGAATGCTGGAACAACTGGAAAAATCCGGATTGCAACTTAAGAATGAAAAAAAACAATTGGCAAGCGGCGGTAACCTTAAGGGTCTCACATTTTTGTTTACCGGAACACTACCCACATTAAAACGAAGTGATGCTGAAGCAATGGTGGAGGAAAATGGCGGACAGATTTTAAGCGGCGTGAGTACAAAGTTGAATTACCTGGTTGTAGGAGAAGATGCCGGAAGTAAACTTGAAAAAGCAAAAAAGATCAACTCCGTAAAAATTATTTCTGAAGAAGAATTTTTACAAATGATCAGTAAAAAATAAAATATTTCGTGCCAGGAATTATCTTACCTTAGTGAAGGTTCGTTTTCTTTGTCTTATCAACCTTCTTGTACCCCTGTTATCAACTGCATCCGATCCTGGCTAAAATTATTTGTTATGATTAAAAAATTAGCCGGTGAAACCTGGAAGCCGCTTGTTTTTCCCGAATGGAAGCAGCTTCGCAATCGTTATGCTGTGTCCAGCCTTGGGCGCATAGCCAGTTACAAAAAAGATGTTCTGAATGATGGTAAGCTGTTGAGTGGTTCGCTGACCACAGGCTATCGAACATTAAACCTGCACCGCCCCAAAAACAAGGGCACCCTGTATATCCACCGCGAAATGGCAAAGATCTTTCTGAAAAAAAAATCGGCTGCACACAAATATGTTGTTCACCAGAATCACAACAAACTGGACAACCGCATTAAAAATCTGCGATGGGCCACTTTAGAATATATGATCAGGCATCAGCAGGATAGTCCTGCCAAAATTGCCTATAAAGAAAAACAGGCAAACCGCACAGAAGGATTAAAACTTACCGCTGTACAGGTTAAAAAAATAAAATCCATTCTCAACAGCAGGAACCGCAATATTACCATCAGGCAGCTTGCAAAAAATTACGCTGTCAGTGAAATGACCATGTACCGCATCAAGAGCGGGGAAAATTGGGCGAGGATATAGAACCATGATTATGAAGATAAGAGAAATGATTATGAGGATAAATAATTTTATCTTCATAATCCATTTTTAAATCATGTAAATCGAGGTTCTATGCTGCAATCATCCACATTAAAATTCCTGAAAGACTTAAAAAAGAATAACAACAAACCCTGGTTTGATGCCAACCGTAAACGATATGAAGAGGCGAAAGGGGATTTTGTAAATTTTATTCAGCAGGTAATTGACTTGCATGGGAAAAAAGATAAAACCATTTCTACGCTGAAAGCCAAAGATTGCATGTTCCGCATCAACAGGGATATTCGTTTTTCAAAGGATAAATCTCCCTACAAAACAAACTTTGGTGCCAGTATTAATCGTGGAGGTAAAAAATCTATGCTTGCCGGCTATTATTTCCATTGCGAACCCGGTGAAGCGTTTGTTGGCGGCGGCATCTGGCAGCCCATGCCTCCTGAATTAAAAAAGGTGAGGCAGGAAGTAGATTATAATTTTAATGAGTTCAAAAAAATTATCAGTTCCAAAAAATTTAAAGCCGTCTATAGTGAATTATACAAAGGGGATGATGTAAGCCTTACCCGTTTGCCAAAAGGCTACGAAGAAAATAATCCTGCAGCTGAATATCTGAAACTGAAAAGCTATCTCGCTATGACCAATCTTTCTGGAAAAGATCTTACTTCAAAAAATTTGCTGCAAAAAACAATCACTGCATTCGGGGCATTAGAGCCATTGATTGAATTTCTTAATGAATCCTTGCGAGCCCCTGAATGAAAAATCAACTTATCAGATTTTTGTGGGGCGAAGCAAACTCCTGCTACTTGAAGAACTTGCGAGCCGCGATAAACATGCTCATGTTCTTAATAGCACACAAGGGCGAAGCAATCTTCCTTGTCATTTGAAGAATTTCTTTAACCTGATTAACTCTTCGCCTGAATTTGCACTGAAATGTTCAAATAAGTCATCCCATTGAGGATTGATGCTTTCTATCAATAAAATCTTCTTTA
>JAHEZF010000330.1 GCA_023251215.1 Sphingobacteriales bacterium
ATGGCAAGGGGATAGGGGTTTAGTATCCACGTACATTCTTTCCTTCCATATAATTCATGAATGCTTTATTCACCACTTTATTACCACCAGGAGTCGGGTAGTTGCCTGTAAAATACCAATCGCCCAGGTTATTGGGACAAGCTTTGTGCAGGTCTTCTATACTCTGGAAAATAACATCAACCTGTATATCACAGCCCGCCGGAGTAATGAGTTGTGCAATTTTTGCTGAGATATCTTCGGTGTTGAATTGTTTGTACATCTGTTTCACCACATTAATGGTATGCAGCTGGTTATTTCTCTGAAGGTCTTTACATTCTTCAAGCAGTTGTTTCAGGCATTGCTCTTTGCCTCTTTCTTTCATCAGTTCAATGGCAGCATTAAATGCAATGAAATCCCCCATCTTACTCATGTCAATACCATAGCAATCGGGATAACGTATCTGGGGCGATGAAGAAACAACAATAATTCGTTTGGGTTTTAGTCTCGACAACATCCGGATGATGCTTTCTTTTAATGTAGTTCCTCTTACAATGGAATCATCAATAACCACTAACGTATCCTTGCCGGGACGGACCGTGCCATAAGTAATGTCATAAATATGTTGCACCATTTCGTTCCTGCTCACATCTTCAGTAATAAATGTTCGCATCTTCGCATCTTTGATAGTAATTTTTTCAATCCGGATGCGACGGTTTATCATTTCACTTAATTTTTCAGCATCATACCCGATAGCTATCGGGTCTTTTCCCCAGCTTAATATCCGCTCAATCTTTATTTTATTCAGGTAATCTTCCATACCCTTCAGCATACCATAGAAAGCTGTTTCAGCAGTATTCGGAATAAAGGAAAAAATAGTATTCTTAAGATCATGGTCAATGGCGTTGAGCACCTGCTCACTCAGGTTGTTACCCAAAGAAATCCGTTCACGATAAATTTTTTCATCACTTCCCCTTGAGAAATAAATCCGCTCAAAGCTGCAGGCTTTTCTTTCCTTTGGTTCCAGGATCTGTGCAATTTCAAATACACCTTTCTCATTGACGATCAAAGCACAGCCCGGCATCAGCTCCTGCACTTCATTTTCGCCCACATTAAATGCTGTCCGGATAGCCGCTCTTTCAGAAGCAGCAACGATCACTTCATCATTTATATAATAATAAGAAGGCCTGATGCCATGTGCATCCCGAAAAACAAAACCAATCCCGTTGCCCGTTAATCCGGCTACATGAAAACCGCCATCAAATAAAGCCAGGGCTTTTTTCAATACGGCTTTCATATCGAGATGATGCGGAGAAGCTTCATCTTCTTTTATCAGGAAATGATAAATGACTTCCATCATAGCGGCCAGGTCACTCTGCCGCTGAAATTCTCCGGGATCGGTATTTACCAGTGAAAAAAGTTCTTCGGTATTTACCAGGTTAAAATTTCCTGCTAATGCAAGATTTCTTGAAGGAATAGTATGTCGCTTTAAAAAAGGATGACAGAATTCTACATTGTTTTTTCCCTGGGTACCGTAGCGAAGGTGGCCGAGAAGCAATTCGCCCAAAAAAGAAACATGTCCTTTCATCAGGCCGGAATGTTTTCTTATTTCCGGGTTGAATTTTTCCAGCTCATTTACTTCGGCGATTATTTGTTTAAATACATCAGCAAGCGGCTGCTGAGCATTGCTGCGTATGCGATGCATGAAAGGATACCCGGGCTCCACATCCATTTTTACAGCAGTAACTCCTGCGCCATCCTGGCCGCGGTTGTGCTGTTTTTCCATCAATAAATAAAGCTTATTAAGGCCCCACAGCACCGTGCCATACTGTTGCTGGTAATATGAGAAAGGTTTCCTTAGCCGGATGAATGCCAGTCCGCATTCATGTTTTATTTCATCGCTCATGGAGAAGGGTCAAAGGTAAGGCAAGTGTTGTAAAAATACCGCTGAACATTATACCCGGGTTTTATTGAATTAAACAGGCCGGGAATCCTGTCTTCTTTAAAACCCCTTTTTATCAGTTACATATTTTTCCAATTGCGGGCAGTCGGCTGCAGTTTCTGCATCTACCATCACATAATAAGAGGGGATCTTAACTTTTAGCCATTTGTCAAGGGCCTTGGCCTTCTTTTCATCCAATGACATCTGCGATATCTTGCTGTAATCATCCTTTAAGTTCATACGATGAGGTTCGGAACGGGATTTGAGATATACAATTCTTGCTCCTTTTTTTCCCTGCTCGTTTTCAAAAGCAGTTGGCTGTGAAAAATCACTTACTTTCATTTTACTGATCATGCCAACCATATCCTTATCCAGTTCATCAATGCTGACATAAGTAGAGCCGTCTTTTCCCGTTAAGAATGGTCCGGAAAATTTTGTGTCTTCATCTCCGTATTTGGACGCCGCTTCATTGAAACTCATAGTACCGGCAATGATCTTTGAGCGAACAGTATCCAGTTTTTTTGAAGCCTGGCTGATCTCTTCTTCAGTAACCGGTGGGATACGAAGAATGTGGCGAATGACCGCATCATCACCATTACGCTGTACCATTTGTATGATATGGTAACCAAATTTGGATTTAACAGGAGAGGAAATTTCTCCATCTTTCAGCCTGAACGCTGTTGCCATAAAAACAGGGTCCCATGACTTTTCATTACGATTGATCTGGTACTGGCCTCCCCGATCTTTACTACCCGG
>JAHEZF010000068.1 GCA_023251215.1 Sphingobacteriales bacterium
TCAGGCTTATGGTAAGGAACAGTTACCCGCAATTCATCAACACCTTCTTTCGCAATTTCAAAACCAAGGCTGGTCAGAATATTTTTTACGGCATCGGGATGATAATTTTTACCGCTGAGTTTTTTCAGGTAATGATATTTGATGGATACCTGTGTTTTTTCTTTCGGTTCAGGATATATATCTACGATCTCAGATGCGATTTCGCCACCGCAGGTCTTTTTGATCAGTTGAGCAGCCCTTTTTAAAACACTTACTGTAGCAGAAATGTCCGTGCCTTTTTCAAATCTTGCAGCTGCATCTGTTCTTAAACCATAACGGAAAGATGTTTTCCGTATTGTAACTGCATCGAAACAGGCACTTTCTAAAAAAATATTTTTTGATGTAGGACTAACTCCACTATGCAGGCCACCCAGAACTCCGGCAATGCACATTCCTTCTTTGGCATTGTCCGAATGGACTCCTTCGGAGCAAATCATTAGATCCTCAGCGCTGAGTTTTCTTTCTTTTTCATCCAGTGCAATGAACTTAGTTCCTTCGGGTAAATTTTTCACTGTTATTTTTTTACCCGAAATCATGTCTGCATCAAAAGCATGAAGTGGCTGACCTGTTTCATGTTGAATAAAATTTGTAATGTCAACCAGGTTATTGATGGGCCGGAGGCCAATGGCTTTTATTTTTTGTTGCAACCACCGGGGAGATTCTTTAATGGTTACATTGGTAATACTGATTCCTGAATAACGGGGGCAGGCTGCAGGATTTTCCACTTTTACATGAATGGTCAAAGAAGTATTGTCCACTTTAAAACCATTGCTGTCAGGCAGCATTGGTTTGTAATCTTTTTTATTATGATGGCTCAGGTAAGCACAAACATCCCTGGCTACGCCCCAGTGGCTCATAGCTTCCATGCGGTTGGGGGTTAAACCAATTTGAAAGATCATGTCTTCATAAGGTTGAAAATATTCAACAGCTGCTGTTCCCACTTTTATATCGCCGGGTAATACCATAATGCCGGCATGCGATGTGCCCAGGCCGATCTCATCTTCAGCGCAGATCATTCCATGGCTTTCCACATTCCTGATCGTTGCTATCTTCATCGTCAATGGTTCGCCTGCTGATGGATAAATGGTAGTACCAACGGCAGCAACAACTACTTTTTGTCCTGCTGCAACATTTGGCGCACCGCAAACAATTTGCAAAGGTTCGGCATTACCAATATTTACTTTGGTAAGTGTAAGCTTATCGGCATTGGGATGTTTTTCCACACTAAGCACTTCGCCAATGATAAGTCCCTGCAAGCCGCCTTTCACTTCTTCATATTTTTCCATGGACTCTACTTCCAGACCTACAGAAGTCAGTATCTTACTGAGCCGTTCAGGTTCAACTGTAACAGGCAAATATTCACTAAGCCATTTGTAGGAAATCGTCATGCCCTGATGCTTGTTTTAATAGCTGCGAAGATAATGGAAAGAAGGTAAGTGGTGAATTGAAATGAGGCGTGATTGATAGTAACGAAGATATTAATTAAGTGTCAGACACAGCTACATCCGATAACACACTGCATTAATATTCATGCCGGCGCCAACGGATGCAAACAGTATCACATCACCTGCCTCAAGGTCATGATCATCCAGAACATCTTTTTTTACCATATCAAATAAAGTAGGAATAGTAGCTACGGAACTATTGCCGAATTTATGAATAGTCATGGGCATGATGTGCTGAGGGATTTCTTTTATACCATATAGTTTGTACAGCCGCCGGATAATTCCCTCATCCATTTTTTCATTAGCCTGATGTAAAAAAATTTTTTTCAACTGCCGGATGGACACAGCAGCTTTATCGAGGCAATCTTTCATAGCCAATGGTACATACTGCATGGCATACTCATACACTTTTCTTCCTTTCATTTTAATATACCTGATGCGTGAATCAGCACCCGGAAAATTGCTTTTACCGAGGTATAAATAATAAGCTTCCTCAGTACAATGACTTTGCACACTCCAGGAAAGAATACCACTGTTTGTTTCATCAGCAGGTCTTGCTTCTAAAACAGAGGCGCCGGCACCATCAGAAAAGATCATACTGTCCCGGTCATACATATCAAGTACCCGACTTAAGGTTTCGGTACCAATCACCAGTGCTTTTTTGGCAATGCCAGCTTTGAAAAATGAATCCGCCTGTATAATGCCCTGCACCCAGCCCGGGCAGCCGAATATTATATCATAGGCCACACAATCCGGATTTCTTATTCCTAAATCATGTTTAACTCTTGAAGCCAATGCAGGCAATACATCAGTTTGAATAGTATTCCTGATAACATTCCCGAAGTTTTGTGCTACAATGACCTGGTCCAGTTCTTCCGGATCAATACCACTTTCTGTAACGGCAAGTTTTGCGGCAATGGTTGCCATGTCAGATGAATTCATATCTTCTGTCACATAGCGTCTTTCTTCAATACCGGTGATCTCACGGAATTTTTCAACTATTTCCTTCGGCGGCGCCTGGATACGTTGATTGTCTTCCGAATAAAAATCCTGTGCAATAAAATCCCGGTTCGGTTTTATTACCGGAGGAATATAACATCCTGTTCCGGTAATGACAGTCCTTATATTCATGCCTGCAAGTTTAAAGAAAAAATAAGGTAAGCGATCCCGGTAAAGGTAATGGCAAAAGCCACTAACGGATGTTAGAAAACATGAAAATTTAAAACCTGCTTATACTTTTATTTGTATTTTACCATAGCGGGGCTTGTAAATACAAAACCAAACGGCATTGAAACTAAAAGCACTTGCAATATTGTTGATCATTATTTTATCGTTGATCCCGGTATATTTTTTTAATAAATACCTTCTCAAAATTATAAGGCCACGAGAATCTTTAGGAAAATTGTTCTTATACTTATTTATAGGGTTATTATTGATTTTCATTTATACTTTCATCCTCGTCTTTCTGATTAAGAAGTTGTTTCCGGGAGCATAGAAATAACTCCTTACTTTTACGATCATTTTCAATCCCGATAGTTATCGGGATGCATATTTTCAAATTTTCAAATTACTCTTTATGTCAAATAATTTATTGAAAGGAAAAAAGGGGATCATCTTTGGCGCACTGGATGAAAAATCACTAGCCTGGAAAACAGCTCTTAAATGTTATGAAGAAGGAGCCCGGTTGGTGCTGACCAATGCACCTGTTGCATTGCGCATGGGAGAGATCAATAAACTGGCTGAGGCAGTGAAAGCCCCTGTCATCGGCGCTGATGTGACCAGTATGGATGACCTCAGGAACTTGTTTGAAAAATCTATCGAACATTTCGGCGGTAAAATTGATTTTATTCTCCATTCAATCGGTATGAGTTTAAATGTGAGAAAAGGCAAACATTACACCGAAATGAATTATGAATGGAATCAGAAGACACTCGATATTTCCGCTATGAGTTTACATAAAGTGCTGCGTACTGCATGGGATATGGATGCCATTGATGAGTGGGGTAGTGTGGTAGCATTGACCTATATAGCCGCTCAACGGGTCTTTCCTGATTACAATGAAATGGCCGATGCAAAGTCGTTACTGGAAAGTGTGACAAGAATGTTTGGTTATTATTATGGTGTGAAAAAGAAAGTGAGAGTGAATACTGTTTCGCAGTCGCCAACGAGAACAACTGCCGGCAGCGGTGTAAAAGGTTTTGACGGCTTCATCAATTATGCTGAAAAAATGAGTCCGCTGGGTAATGCAACGGGTGAAGATTGCGCCAACTATATTGTTACTCTGTTCAGCGATCTTACAAGAATGGTAACCATGCAAAATCTTTTCCATGACGGGGGGTTTAGTTTTACCGGAGTAACACAGGCGGTGATAGAACAGATGGAAAAATAAATGAACGGGGCTTCTAATTCAAACTACTCATTCTTGACATTATTTCTTGCTGCAGTTTTTTATATTCTTCGTTTAATACAGCTTTTGAAGGATATTTACCGTAAAAACTGATCATCCGGGTATAAAAGGCCGACAACTTTTCCGCATCGGATTTTTTTATGACAAGTTTATTTGCGTACTGCAAATAGTCACGAATAAATTTTTCATCTACTCCACTCAGGTTGATTTGTTCAAACACCCGGATCAGGTCATCATAATTGTTATTCAGCTTATGATATTCTGCCGCTATACCGGCCCGCATGGTTTGCGCCGATGAATAACCGGGCAATATCTGCACACTTTTTTCAAAATAAGGTTTCATGGAATCCAGCACAGCATAGCGGCGGGATGCATCAACATTTTGGGGAAGTTTCATATACACATTCTCCCAAATCTCAATTCCATAAAAACAATTGGCCCTGGCGCTGTTGGGAGAATATTTCAAAGCAGAACGGTCAAGGGTCAAATTACTGCGCCAATCAGGCAGGCGCACCCATGTGCGGATGGAAAAGAAAACCAATACAGCAACAAAAATTACTGAAGCAAAAGTTTTTAATAGTTTATCTTTTTCCATCACTGCTCCTAACAGCCATGCTGCAGCTATACAAAAACCTAATGAAGCATGATACACAAAACGTTCATTCATGAATGTGCCTACTGATACCACAAAGTTGGAAACAATGCTGAGTGTTATTAAATAAAAAGTAGCGGCATAAGCCCAGACAGATCTCTTTTTCCATCCTTTTACAATTACTACTATTAATCCCACATAAAGCAACAATGATAAAATCGTTCGCCAGTCGGACCAGTGCATGACAGGAATATGATAAGGATAATAATCATGTGTCAATGGGAAAGGAGCGACATGAAGTTTGATATATAACAGAAGTGTGTAAAAGATCGTTGCCGTTTTATCTCCGAAACTCATACCATAGAACGGGTTGTTCATGAGGTCGGTCACCTGGTTATTACCAATCAGGTAGCCGATCGCATTTACCCTCATCAGCAGGTAGATGATCGTTCCGGCTAAAACAGGAATTGTGACTTTTATTTTTTCACCGGTTGTAGCAATGGTAAAAAAATGAGCCGTTAAAGGAACAATAGCCAAAAAGGTAATGGCGCCTTCTTTGGATAAAATGCCTGCCAAAAATGCAAGGAAAGAAAAGAACAGCCATTTCGTTTTTTTATCCGACAGCCATTTGAATGTACAATACAAAGTGGCAGCTTCACCCAGAAAAGCAAAAAGTTCATCACGGCCCTTGATGTTGGCCGTCACTTCCACATGCAAGGGATGAATAATGAAAAGCAGAGAAGCAATGAAGGGAACTGTAAAATACCATTTCTTGTTTCCGGTACCGGCAGCAGGAAACATGAACAGGAGTATCCTGTAAAGCAGCATACCCGTGAATGCATAAAGCAGTACATTAATAAAATGGCTGATCGCTTTATTACTCCCCAGGCTTTTCTCAAGAGCAAATGATGCAATGCTCAGCGGACGGTAACGGTCACCCTCCAGGATATTTTTTTGTTCACCAAAATATCCGCGGAAACTTTCATAGCGGAAAATTTTGCCTATACCTTCAATGCCCTGCTTCGTGAATTTATTATCAGTGATTACCATTTTATCATCAAGGGCATAATCGAAACGTACAGACTGAAAGTATAACCCGATGGCCATGGCCAAAAGGACCAATAGCGGCAACCAGTGTTCACGAAAGAAAAATGTTTTTTTTGAAGACATTTTTTTTACCGCTGTTGCCTGCTGCGGCGTCTTTCCGGGAACAGTTACGGGATTAACTTTATACTTTTTCTTTTTTGACATCCGGCTATGAAGTATTTTATTGGTTCTCTAAGATAATCCATAAACCAATAATGTATTTCCGGATTGATTGCTGATACCGTGAATGAAAAAACCGCCTTAAAGACGGTCAGTTTTTTGCTCGCAGCTTCTTTTCTAATATTCATCTTCATTAAAAAGAAAATCTTCCTGCGTGGGATAATCGGGCCAGATGTCTTCGATGGTTTCATAAACATCACCTTCATCTTCCAGTTCCTGCAGGTTCTCCACCACTTCAATAGGTGCGCCGGAACGAATGGAAAAATCAATCAACTCATCTTTAGTGGCAGGCCAGGGTGCATCTTCAAGGTAGGAGGCCAATTCTAAAGTCCAGAACATCTTCTAAGGGGTTTAAGTTTTGAATAAGGTCTTTGTATATAATTTTGGGGCTGAACTGCCCTTTAATTTTCCGCAAATGTAGTTGTATTAACGAATTTTCCAAATCCGGAGTTGTCTGGCCGGTTTGAAGGATTTCTTAAAAATCAGGAGTTACAGTATGGACAGTTTTTGATTATAGGTTAGGTTTGTAAATAAATCCTGCCCGACTGCGTCAGCCGATAGCTATCGGGTCAGGCGGGGATTAAACAAACAGGCAAATAACCATATGTTAACCGGTAAAAATATTTATAAACGTTACGGAGTTGTTGAAGTTTTGAAAGGTGTGAATATTGAAGTTCAGAAAGGAGAGATTGTGAGCATCGTGGGTTCATCAGGCGCCGGTAAGAGCACCCTGCTGCATATTTTGGGAACTCTTGATAAAGCCGACATGGGCGAGATTTCAATGAATGGAACAATGTTTGTTTCACTGGAAGGGAAAAAATTAGCGGCATTCAGAAATAAACATATTGGTTTTGTTTTCCAGTTTCATCATCTGTTGCCTGAATTCACTGCATTGGAAAATGTTTGCATACCCGGTTGGCTGGCCGGAAGAAAAAAGAAAGAGGTAGAGATTAAAGCAAAGGAGCTACTTGGTTTATTAGGATTATTTGAAAGACTGGAAAATAAACCAAACGCCTTATCCGGTGGTGAGCAGCAACGGGTAGCTGTAGCAAGGGCATTGATCAATAACCCCGATATTGTTTTTGCCGACGAACCCACCGGCAATCTTGACTCTGCTAATGCAATAGAATTACATCAGTTATTTTTTGATCTGCGGGATAAATTCAACCAAACCTTTTTGATCGTTACTCACAACGAAGAATTGGCCCAATTAAGTGACAGGGTGCTGCATATGAAGGATGGAAAAATAATTTGAAAATGGAATAATTTGTCCCGATAGCCATCGGGATGAAAATTAATGAAAGGTGCTATTCATTTTCTCCCGCCTTTGGCAGGATCATATTATACCCTCGGCTTCCAGGGAGTCTCTTTTATTTTTAACTGATGACCAATAAACCTTGCCAGTACAAATAAATAATCACTCAGGCGGTTGAGGTATTTGATAATAAGCGGATCAACAAACATTTTTTGTTCCTCTAAAGTCACACAGAGTCTTTCTGCACGGCGGCATACACAACGGGCTACATGAGCCGATGAAACTACCAGATGTCCGCTGGGGAGAATGAATGACTTCATTGGCGGCAATTTCTCGTTCATCTTGTCAATTTCTTTTTCTAATAGGATGACATCTGTTTCTTTCAGGTCGGGTATCTTCAACTTCGTTTCTTTTTCCGGATCACAGGCAAGAGACGAACCAATAGTAAATAAGCGATCCTGTATTTCTTTCAGGATTTTTTTGCTGTTCTTTAGTTTGATCTGATCACTCACCAAACCGATCCATGAATTCAATTCGTCCACAGTGCCATACGCTTCTATCCGAATATGAGACTTAGGAACTTTTGTTCCGCCAATCAGTGAAGTGATTCCTTTATCACCGGTCCTGGTATATATTTTCATTGCCATACTCCAGCCCCGCCTCAGGCGGAGAGTTTAGAGATTAATTACGAG
>JAHEZF010000331.1 GCA_023251215.1 Sphingobacteriales bacterium
CTGTGTTACATTCAATGTCGTTTGCATCAGCTTATCAATTGCAAATACCCTGGCTACACCTGGTTCAACAGACAAGTAATCAATGACCCAGTTCTTTATTTCTTCTGTGTTAAGATGCGCAGAATCTATCAGGGGATGATTGAGATAAAACTGGTAATTGTCTGTGCTTACAATAAGACTGTCTTTTCCAAATTTATCCTTCAGTAATCCGTTCACCAATTTGGCAGTGCCATACATATCAACATTAGCCGCCGGTATATTATGTTCTTTTAAAAACCCCGGTACATGAGCTACTCCATGATCGGCAGTTAAAAAAACAAGCCATTGGTCTTTACCCACTTTAGCATCGAGGAAATCAAGGAGATCGCCGAGTTCTTTATCCAACCGCAGATAATTATCCTCCTCTTCAATGGAGTTGGGGCCAAACGTATGCCCTATATAATCAGGCGATGAAAAACTTACAGCCAGGAAATCGGTAATATTATCGGCGCCCAGTTGTTCACCGGTAACAGCAGCTTTGGCCAGTTCAGCAGTTAACGTGTTGCCCTGTGGCATTACAGCGATGGCAGCATAGTTTTTTCCCGTAAAAATTTTTGTATCATAAGGAAATCCTTTTGCAGGTCCAAAGGGTTTTCCTTCATACGGTTTTTCATCTTCGGTACTTTGTGTATAGGTATTGAGAGGATATAAAGTATTCCAGCCCTGCTGATAATATTTATCAACTAATTTTTGTGCATTGAAATCATTAACCCATTTCGGAAGCTCCTTCATATAATAGGTGGAAGTGATCCAGTTGCCGTTGGTATTATCATACCAGTAAGCAGCATTAGCGCTGTGGCCTGCCGGTAAAATAGCACCGCGATCTTTTAAAGCTATGCCTACTACTTTGCCCTGGAAGTTTGTTGCCAATCTCAATTCATCACAAATTGTTGTAACCAGCAGGTTGCGGGGACTCATTTGTCCAAGTGCAGATGCACTTCCCACTGTATTTACAGTTTTATCTTCAGCGCAATAAACTTCCCGGTTTTGTTCATTGTCCCACCAAAAGTTTCCTGTAATGCCGTTTATGGAGGGAACAGAGCCTGTATAAATTGAACTATGGCCACAAGCTGTCACCGTTGGTGTATAAGGTATCATTGTATTCTCGCAGGTGAAACCTTGATTTAACAATCGTTTAAAACCTCCGTTGGCAGCATACCTTTCGCTATATCTGTACAGGTAGTCCCAACGCATCTGGTCAACGACAAGCCCGACAACCAATTTGGGATGATGAACGTTTTGCGCCCTGGCAGAAATAACAAATAATAAAACCAGTAATGTTGTTAATAGCCTTTGCATGAATGAATGTTTTAACAAATGTAGTGTTTTGCAGGTGATGGTCGTGAATCAAAAGCCCCCGGTTATTGACGATGATTTGCCGGCAGGAGATGCGTCAATACAATAATGATTAATGAACGGCTTTAATATATCCCCATCCTTCCCTTTGTTTGCTGATGATCTCATAAATACCGTCGGGGACTATTTCAATGCCGGGTATCAGCTGACTTTTATCAATGTTCTGATTTTTTAGTGCAACGGCGCAGACTTTGAATGAGACGTTTTTATAAGTTGTAATAAGTTGCGAAATGGTTTCCTGCACCGGTGATCTTCCCGTAGTTACCATATTTACACCCTGCCCGTACATCACTACTTCAAGTTTAGCATCGGCTGATGAATTTGCAATCTCATTCACCCAACGGATCACTGCTTTATGATCGAGACTGTCTTTACTGGTAAGGTCAAATACAACTTTGTAATCTTTTTGGGCTTGTATTAATTGTACGGTAAAGAGCAGGAGGCAGGTAAGAGGGAAATTCATTTTCATATAAAAATTTTTTACTGGTAAAAGTTACTAATTAGTTTTTACAGTATGCAGTTTCCAGAATAAAAAAGAGGTGGCTACTGACAGACCGCCTACTGCCCACCATAATGAATTGAAACCGGCATGCTGGGCCAGTTGTGCTCCGCCCATTGGTCCAAGTGTTTGTGCACCTGACCAGGCCATGGTATAGAGTGCTGCATACTGGCCGCGGTTTGAAGTTTGTGTTCTGCTGATCCAGTAGCTGTTCATGAATGGCATAGAAAGAATTTCTCCCATTGTTACCATAATGATCATACTGAATGCAAGCCAGGGACCGATACGGGGAATATTCAATATTAAAAAAGAAAGACCCACCATTAAAACACCGATAGTTATATAAATAGTGTTTTTTTGCCTGCCCTCGAGTTTATAGATCAGCACCATTTCGAACAACGCTATCAGTAGCCCATTTGATGCCATTAATAATCCAATAAATGGTTCTGAAAAATGCAACTCCTTTTTAAAAAAAACCGGCAGGTTCGTAAATAGCTGGAAAAAACAAGCGGCGAAAAGCAAAGTGATAAATACAAAAAGAAGATAGGTCCTATCCTTATAAGCCGACCGGTTAATGATCTTATTTGCCTGATGTTGATGAACAGGTTTATACTGCACCGGTTTTAGAAAAATCCACATGATGAACGCCGCAGCAATATTGGTAAGTCCATCCACCCAAAATAATAGTTCATAATTGATGTGTGCAAGAACTCCCCCCAGGCCACTTCCTACGGCCCAACCCAGGTTAATGGCCAGCCTGTTCAATGAAT
>JAHEZF010000069.1:0-452 GCA_023251215.1 Sphingobacteriales bacterium
GCATTTGAATTGTAAAGTTAGCAGCTAAACAATTCAATAAATAAAAAAACCCTTTTCAGGGCTTCCATTAACTATTTAAATAATCCACTTTTATGATTCATCTGTTCGGCGGCGCACTAATTCATCCCTTTCTTCAGATACAACATTGAGCATACTTTCCAGTTCGCCGATTCGTTTTATCTGACCTTCCAGTTTTTTATTGGCATCTGAAACCACCTGCAGGTCATTATTTAATTCTTCGAGATAAGCTATTCTTTTCTGCAACTGTTGCCGCTGAAAATTTGCCTCTTTCAGATTATTCTCTGTTTCTGCAAGTTGTAATTGCAATTGCTGGTTTTCCGTTGAAGCAGTGTGATACTTTATTTTCTGGTCTTCATAATCCCTGCTGAGCTTGTAGTGTCCCTCTTTCAGCTCTTCGTATTCCATGTTGATCATTTTAGAGGAATTCACCT
>JAHEZF010000069.1:462-7677 GCA_023251215.1 Sphingobacteriales bacterium
TTGTATCTTGCTTTGAAGTACATTGAATTCGTTGTAGGTACTATCAAGCATTGATGTCATTTCTTTGGTCAGAACTTCTTTTTGCCGGATATTACTGACCTCTTTTTCTTTTTGAGATAAACGAAACTTCAGGTCGTTTACCTGTCCGGAAAGTTCTTCATTATTCTTTACTATTTCCTTTTGTTTTTCTTCTGCTTCTTTAATGAAGTCAACCTGCTCCAGTAATTGGTTTATTTTTTCATTATGTTCCAATAAATTTTTTTGTGCCTGGCGGAGTTGGTCAATATAATCAGGTTTTTCCCCGGCTGGAACTGTTTTACGTATCGCTTCAATTTCAGCAAGCAATCTTTTATTTTCCCTGCGCATTTCTTCTGCTTCAATAGAATAAATATTGCTGTTCTCTTCTGCATCCGTCAACTGTTGTTTCAAAATGGTCAGCTCTTTATCTTTCAGATCAATTTCATTAAAATATTTATATTTCCATTCTTCCATGTCTTTATTGGCTTTGCTGCTGACCGGGACTGAAGTTTTATAGCTGCGGCGACTGGCGATAAAAAAGTGAATGGTAATGCCGAGAAAGACTGCTCCGAGCATCAACACAATGATCTCCAAAATCGAAAGAGAAAGATTGAGCATATCAATAAGTCAGATTTGTAAACTATTAAAAAATATGCAGACATCAACCAATAGTTTTTCACAGACCTGTATTCAAAAGGTTTCAAATAGCTGTTTGTAACCAATATAAATCCGGAAACATGGAATCAGCTCAACCTTTAACCAGTGTACCCACTTTTTCTCCGGTTACTACCCGGCGGAGATTACCGTCTTTATTCATGTCGAAAACAATAATAGGAAGATTGTTCTCCATACAAAGAGTAAAAGCGGTCATGTCCATAACCCTTAAGTTATTGGTCAGGCATTCCTGGAAAGTAACAACATTGAATTTTGTAGCAGATGGGTCCGTTTCCGGATCTGCCGAATAAATGCCATCCACTCTTGTGCCCTTTAATATCACATCAGCATTAATCTCAATAGCACGAAGCGACCCTGCTGTATCAGTAGTAAAATAAGGATTACCTGTGCCGGCACCGAATATCACCACTCTGTCTTTTTCAAGATGCCGGATTGCCCGGCGGCGGATATACGGTTCAGCAATTTGCTCCATTTTAATTGCACTCTGTAACCGGGTGTAAACACCCACTCTCTCAAGCCCCGCCTGCAATGCCATTCCGTTAATAACCGTAGCCAGCATTCCCATATAATCGCCATGTGCTCTTTCTATTCCCGTTTCGGCTTCATTCATGCCGCGGTAAATATTGCCCCCTCCAATAACTATAGCTACCTGCACACCCAATTCTGTTATGGATTTAATATCCCTTGCATATTGTGCAATGACATTGGTATCGAAACCAAAACTTTTATCGCCCATCAATGATTCACCGGAAAGCTTGAGGAGGATGCGTTTGTACTTGGGAAGCATGTATTAAATTTTCGTTGCGAAGATAGGGGTTTTGACATTTTTAGTTACCGTTAAAAAGAGGCATTCATAACAATGGCTTGCAACAAAAAAGGGAACCAGCGGCTCCCTAAAAAAAATCAATTCAGTTATTATAACAATTTTATCCCAATGCCACTCTTTTAAACTCTGTCACTTTCACATCGCCGGATTCTTTCAGATAATCACCAACCGTTTTGCTTCCGTCTTTTACAAATGCCTGTGCCGTTAAAGTTTGCTCTTTAAAGAAAGCTCCCATTTTCCCTTCAGCAATCTTCGCCAGCATTTCATCGGGCTTGCCTGCCATTTTGGGGTCCTGCTTCATCAATTCCATGATTATTTCTTTTTCACGGGCAATTACCCTGGCAGGTACACTAACTGCATCTACGGCAACAGGATTTAATGCAGCAATCTGCATAGCTACATCTTTACCCGCTAAAGCAGCTTCTTTGTTCAATCCGACCAATACTCCAATTCTATATGCCCCGTGAATATAGGAAGCAACATATTCAGCATCTATTCTTTCAAATTTAGTAACCCCGATCTTTTCACCAATAGAAGCCAGCTTATCATTCACCAACTCAGCAACAGTTGAATTACTTGCTTTTGTTGTCAATAATTCATCCAGGCTTTTTATATTATTAGTGATTGCAGCATCAGCAATGGTTTGGGCAAATGCAACGAAGTCCGCATTTTTAGAAACGAAATCAGTTTCGCAACTAACACAAACAACAATACCTGTTTTATTGCCGGCGGTTGTCTTAGCAATCACTACACCTTCTTTGGCTTCACGGTCGCTGCGTTTGGCAGCTATTTTCTGTCCTTGTTTTCTTAACCAGTCAATGGCCGCTTCAAAATCGCCATTGGTTTCTGTTAGGGCTTTACGGCAATCCATCATTCCTGCACCGGTCATTTGCCGCAGTTTAGTAATATCCTGTGCACTTATTGTCATAGTACTCATAATTGAAATTTGAAGTCTGATGTCAGAAGTCAGAAGAGAAAATCTGACATTGTTGTTAAACAATTAATTCATAAGGGAAAATCAATTTTTCAGAAATCTGACTTCAGACTTCTGACCTCTGAACTTTTATCTTCTTGCACCACCAGGGCCTCTGCTACCACCGGAGCTACCGGTTGTGCGGCGTCTTTGTCCGCCGGCTCCCCTTCCTCTCCCCGCACGGCCTCCTTCAGCTTGTGCCTCTGCTTCAAGGCGGGCCGCTTTCTTTTCTTTTTCATCATCTGTTACTTCTTCTGTTTCTTCATCTTTGGCAGCCTGGCGTTCAGCTAACCCTTCAGCAACTGCAGCAGTAAGATAATTGCTGATGATAGCAATTGATTTTGTTGCATCATCGTTTGCAGGAATAGCAAAATCAACTTTATTGGGATCGCAGTTGGTATCTACCACACCAAAAGTAGTAATGCCCAAACGCTTTGCTTCGGCTAATGCTATATGTTCATGACCTATATCTACTATGAATAAAGCTGCCGGTACACGGCCTAATTGAGATATGCCTCCCAACACTTTCTCCATTTTGTCTTTATCCCGGCTCAATGTCAATCGTTCTTTTTTAGTGATCGTGTCAAAAGAACCATCACCCAGCATTTTTTCAATGCCCTGCATTTTCTTTACACTTTTGCGAACCGTATTAAAATTGGTAAGCATGCCTCCCAGCCAGCGTTCCGTAACAAATGGCATATTTACTTTTTTAGCACATTCGTTCACTATGTCTTTAGCCTGTTTCTTGGTGCCAACAAATAAGATCTTTTTTCCACTACGGGCAATCTGTTTCATTACTACCGCTGTTTCCTGCAGGCACTCTACTGTTTTGTTCAGATCAATGATGTGAATACCTTTTTTCTCAGCAAAGATGTAAGGCAACATCTTGGGGTTCCACTTCTTTTTCAGATGACCAAAGTGTACTCCGGCATCCAGAAGTTGCTGCTGTAATGATGTGTTGTTTTCCATTATCTGAAATGTTTATCGTTTATTGTTTATCATTGAGTTTTTGATTAAAGGAATTTATCCATAACGATAAACCAAAAACCATAAACCCGAAACTGCGATTAACGCTTACTGAACTGATAGCTTTTCCTTGCCTTTTTATGACCAAATTTTTTACGTTCAACAGATCTGGGATCTCTTTTTAAAAGGCCTGCCGCTTTTAATACCGGGCGAAAATCAGGATTTAGTTCTACCAATATGCGGGCAATACCCAGCATGGCAGCTTCGGCCTGTCCTTTAACGCCACCACCGATCGCATTAATCTTTACATCAAACTTGCCAACGGCATCAACTGTTTTAAAAGGACGTTCCACCTGGTTTTGTAAATAAACCAGCGGGAAGTAAGTTTTGTAGTCTTTGTCGTTTACCGTGATGCGGCCTTCTCCTTTGGAGAGAAACACTCTTGTCACAGCTGCCTTACGACGACCAATTCCGTTTCTTTGTTTTTCCATTTATTTTGTTTTTGAAGCCCCTCTCCCAAAGGGATGCCTTTGGCATAAATCTTCCGCCTGCGGCGGAGAGACTTGCGAAGAGTCATTTTCTTTAAAAATATTTCAATTAAAGGACACCTATCCTCCCCTTCGGGGGAGTTAGAGGGGCCTTAAAATTTAATTTCTTTTGGTTGTTGTGCAGTATGAGGATGTTCTGCTCCTGCATATACAAACAGTTTTTTATACATTTTGCGGCCCAACCGATTCTTGGGTAACATCCCTTTTACAGCTCTTTCAATAATTACTTCAGGGCGACGCTTTAATAAGTTTGCCGCCGTTTCTTCTTTACGGCCTCCCGGATAACCACTGTAAGTGTCATAAATCTTTTGCTCCAGTTTGTTGCCTGTAAAAACAATTTTTTCACAATTGATCACAATGATATAATCGCCGGTATCTACATGTGGGGTATAATATGCTTTGTTTTTGCCGCGGAGTATCGCAGCAATTTTAGCACACATACGACCCACGGTTT
Source organism: Sphingobacteriales bacterium (assembly GCA_023251215.1). GTDB lineage: Bacteria > Bacteroidota > Bacteroidia > Chitinophagales > Chitinophagaceae > JAHEZF01. The sequence goes on from JAHEZF010000069.1 coordinate 4,923, forward strand.
GATTAGTACCGTCCACAACATACCAGTTGCGGTTAACGGTAGCCTCGTTCGCATGTTTGGTGGTGAAATATAATTTGCTCATTTTATTTTTTATTTTTAGTTACCGCTATCCCGGTAACCGATTTTGATGTCCGAAGGATTTCTTCGGAGGGGTGGCGAAGATAGGCCTGGCCATGCGGTTATTCCAAAATGAACGAAGGTATTTTTTATAGCACCTTTATAAATAGCTGATTTACAGTAAAATTTTTGCACTATATTTTTACTCGCCTGGTTTTTAGCTTTGAACCTTCATTAAACTTGCCAGCTAATTACATATTAATTAAAAAACATGTCGAGTCATAATCTAAATCGTTCCACTTTCGGCAATCCAAAAAATGCAGGCAACCTCATTTCAATTGAGGATGCTCATCAGTTATTAAACGACTGGGTTAGTAATGAACGTCTCCGCCTTCATATGAAACAGGTGGCTGCCGTCATGAAAGCCTGGGCTATTGAAAAAGAAAGTGCTGATGGCCAAACCGCATTAAAATGGGAGCTGGCAGGATTATTACATGATGCTGACTGGGAAAAATATCCGGATGATCATTGCCGCATAATCATTGAAGAACTGGAAAAAAGAAATATTGACCAGGATGTGATCCATTGTATCGCCTCACATGGGCCCAATTATTTTGGTGTGGAACCTATAACTAAAATAGACAAAATGATCTATGCCATTGATGAGTTGTCGGGGTTTATTCATGCCGCTGCTCTCATCCGCCCCACCCGGTATGAAGGCCTTGAAGTAAAAAGTGTTTTAAAACGATTAAAAACACCCTCTTTTGCCGCCCAGGTAAGCCGGGATGATATTTCCGATGCAGTTTCCAGAGCTAAAGTTTCACTGGAAGACCTTATTCAGTTCATCATTGATCATCAAAAAGAGATATCGTAAACTTTCGCCGTAAAAAAAGATTAAGCTTTTTTTAAACTCACCGAATTAAACCCGGTCACAAACTCCGGCCTTGTGTCCACAACCCTACGTAAAGAACATTTAGTCACCAAAAACGTGAAATTATTATGAGAAAGTTTTATGGCTTACTTACCGGACTATTTCTTGGTTTGGTTGGTTTACAAGTAAATGCCGGAACACCTCCGCCAGACAGTTGTCATGCGTCATTTACAGTAGGGTCTGTTGCCTCTAATCCTCTTGCCCGGATTTTTACCGCCATTCCCTGGCATAATAATCAAAGAAGGCCGGAACAAATTTGCTGGCATTTTGGCGATGGGCATGATACCTGTATTAATTATAACCCCAATGAACCGCCCCCACCAAACGGATATACAGTAATTCATCAATACGGCCAACCCGGCAATTATTATGTGTGTGTTGCCATTCATTATCAGGGGGGCTGTCTTGCTTACCATTGCGATAGCGTTCCGGTACTTAATCCGGTTTCTTGCACGGCAAATTTTCAAACTCTTACTTCAACATCAAATCCACTTGCAAAATATTTTATAGCACAACCATGGCATAGCCAAAATAAAAAACCCATAAGAGTTTGCTGGATATTTGGCGATGGACATGATACCTGTATAAATTATGCTACGAGCTATACAGGTACCTATGCAGCATATCATGTGTATAGTCAGGCGGGTAATTATAATGTATGTGTAAACATCCGCTACGATGGCGGTTGCGAAGCACAGAATTGCCATAATGTTTTAGTGGGACAACCAGATAGCTGTACGGCTAATTTTGAAACAATTGCTTCTACTTCCAATCCGCTTGCAAAATATTTTATTGCGCAACCATGGCACAGCAATAACAAAAAACCTATCAGGGTTTGCTGGATATTTGGCGATGGACACGATACCTGTATCAATTATTCTACAACCTATACCGGCCCGTATGCAGTATTTCACTTGTATGGGCAGCCAGGTACATATAATGTATGCGTACACATACGCTATGATGGTGGCTGTGAGGCGCAGAATTGTCACAACATTTTAGTAAGCCCGCCCGACAGTTGCCAGGCTGATCTTGAGAAATTGCCCATTGCCCCGGGTGCAAATCCGCTATCTGTTGTTTACAGAGCATTGCCCTGGCATAACAATAATAAAAAGCCGCAAAGAATTTGCTGGAATTTCGGAGACGGACATGATACCTGCGTTTATTACCTGAATGTATACAACGGTCAATATACCGTAGCGCATACATACAGCCAGCCGGGCTTGTATAATGTATGTGTAAACATTCTTTATTTCGGCGGTTGTGAAGCGCATAAGTGTAGAAATATTCAGGTAAGTACGCCGGATAGTTGCAGCGCTGATTTCGAAAGAATTCCTACTCCAAACGGCAATCCTTTAAACGTTTATCTGCGGGCACTTCCCTGGCACAACAATAATAAAAAGCCGCAAAGAGTTTGCTGGAATTTCGGAGACGGACATGATACCTGCATTAATTACACCACCGCCTACACCGGGCAATATGTAGTTGCCCATCACTACCAACAACCGGGAACATACAATATCTGTGTAAATATTCTTTACTTCGGCGGTTGTGAAGCGCATAAATGCAGAGCGGTACAAATAGGTACGCCTCCTGATAGCTGTAGTGCTGATTTTGAAAGAATCGCTTCAAATACTACTAATCCATTGAGAGTGTATTTCCGTGCCTTGCCCTGGCATAACAATAACAAAAAACCACAAACGATCTGCTGGCATTTTGGCGACGGACATGATACCTGCATCAATTACACCACCACTTACACCGGGC
>JAHEZF010000332.1 GCA_023251215.1 Sphingobacteriales bacterium
TTTCGCCCCAATGATAAAAATTTTATCTGGTATGCCAGGACATTGATGCCTGTAATCAGAAAATTTACAAATTGTTTTAAAGAAAGTGATTTTTTAATTATTAGTACCGCCGACCGGGCTTTCCGTTATGGCGGAGAATACAGATCGGCTGTTGGTATTGATTCCCTTGTTAAAATACAAGCCCTGCTGGCGTTTGAGTCAGGCAGTAGTTTTTACAACCAGTTTCAAACAATGGGCGGTACCAATTCTATCGTGGAATGGGCCGCCAGGAATCCATCGCTAGCCAATAAAGATTATGTACATCCAAATCACAGGGGTGCAGAAGTGCTGGCAAAATATTTTTACGAAGCCATTATGAATGATTATAACAAATGTATTGGCACATTAAAAAAATAGTATAATAAAGAAATTATATGCCATCGTTTGATATAAATGCTTTCTGGGAACAATTTCTGTATGATCCGAAGAATCCTCTTCTGTTCAACAATGGCGTCTTTGTCTTCTTCTTTGCCGTCTTCATTACGCTGTATTATAACTTCAGGAATAATTTTAAAGTACGCCGCTATATTTTTTGTCTTTTCTCCCTGTACTTTTTTTATAAGGCCAGCGGTTATTTTGTAATATTTGTTATTCTTTCCGCTATTGTGGATTATGTTTTGTCCAATGCCATCTTCCGGCAATCCAATAAACTAAAGAAAAAACTACTCTTGCTGTGCAGTATCGTTTTCAATCTTGGACTTTTGTTTTATTTTAAGTACACTAACTTTTTTATTGCCACCTGTAACGATCTGCTGAGTACACATTACAACCCCCTGAATATCCTGCTGCCTGTTGGCATTTCATTTTACACCTTTGAGAACCTCAGCTATACCATTGATGTGTATCGGGGTCATTTTAAACCGGCCAGGAGATTTTCTGATTACCTGCTGTTTCTTTCTTTCTTTCCCAAACTGGTGATGGGCCCCATTGTAAGGGCACATGATTTTGTTCCGCAGATCAACAAACCCTATGCAATCAGCGAGAATGATTTTGCAAAAGGATTTTATCTTATCCTGTCCGGGATGTTTAAAAAATTGGTCATCTCCGATTTTCTTACAGTGAATTTTGTGAATTATATTTTTGATGATCCATCCCGCTATACAGGATTGGAAAACTTATTTGCGGTATATGGTTATGCTGTTATTATTTATTGTGATTTCAGTGGCTATAGTGATGTGGCAATCGGCATTGCCAAATGGCTGGGTTTTACCGTTCCTGCCAACTTCAGGTCTCCTTATCAAAGTAAGAACATCACAGAATTCTGGCGGCGCTGGCATATTTCACTTTCATCCTGGTTAAGGGATTATTTATATATACCGCTGGGCGGAAACCGGAAAGGAGTTGTAAGAACCTATATCAACCTGATGCTGACCATGCTGCTGGGCGGTTTATGGCATGGTGCCAGCTGGAATTTTATCATGTGGGGCGGGTTGCATGGTATAGCATTAGCCATACATAAAATATGGAAGGGGAAAACGGAAAAATTATTGAAACCGGCAGAAAATATTTTTTTCATTAATGCACTTTCAGTACTCATCACTTTTCATTTTGTTTGTTTCGGATGGGTATTTTTTAAGGCAGGAAGTTTTGCCGATGCCAATCACATGATCTACCAGATCACACATAATTTCAGCTTTTCAGTATGGGGAGCTTTCTTTGACAACTATAAATCCGTTCTGGGGATGATAGGGCTGGCTTTTGTGTTACACTCTATTCCGGATCATTATGCCGATACCGTGATTGCCCGGTTCAGGAAAATACCATTGCCGGTTTATCTTGCTTTGTTTTTTCTCTTCGTGATAGTATATGGGTACTTTAAATCTGCAGAGCCGGTTATGCCTATCTATTTGCAATTTTAATAGTTACCTACATAATTATTATATCCTTTAGCCAAAGCATTAAATAAAAGCTGGCCCTGAATACGATAACCATCTCCCGTAAAATGAATGCGGTCGACATGCATAAAGCCTCTTTTTCTCCAATTATAAGCAGAGCCAAAACCATTACTGATCCGGTAAAGATCCCAGACAGGAATATCATAGCGGGTACAATAATTATATAATGAAAGATTAATGCTTCGCAATACTACATTTGACCGGCGGCTTTTATAATAGGAGTCGGCTGCAGTGGTAATAAGCACCGAAGCTTTCGGCGAAATCTTTTTTAAATTTTGAAGTAATAAACTTACCTGTTGCTGGAAAGTCGTTTCGTCAAAATCATTTTTTTGCGCATCGTTAGTTCCCAGAGAAACAATAAAAAGATCGGCATTTAACGAAGCTAATTGCTGCCAAAACAAAGTAGCAATATTATACTGATCATACCGGGCTCCGTTAACCCCAATGGTATGGTATAAAACACCAGCTTGAGAATTTTCAAGAGATACGCCATAAAATTCTTTGGTATCTGCCGAAGGAAGCGAGGACAATGAAAAAGAATTAGCGCTTTGCTCCAAAACAACTTCCCGGAAAAGATTTTGATCACCATCTTCTTTTTTAATTAAAAACGGAGCATTGTTTTTTGCCTGTAATATCCAGGAAGAGTTGTCGTTGCTGTCTAAAAAAAATTTGAGCCGGTTAAAAGTCTGGTTGCCGGTTTCATTGGCAAGTAAAGTCATATCAAC
>JAHEZF010000333.1 GCA_023251215.1 Sphingobacteriales bacterium
TTGAATTGGTTTCAGCTGTGACTGAAGTTTCCTCTTCACCACTATTAATATAAGCCAGTTCAGCAGTGGAAAGACGCTTTTGTTTTTCAGGTTTTTCATAAATAATTAACCATAGTATAAGCCAGATAAAACCGATAGCACCCATAATGATAAATGCTGCTTCCCATCCCCAGTTTATTCTGATCCAGGGAACAGTGAGTGGCGCAAGAATAGCACCCACATTAGCACCCGAATTGAAAATGCCTGTAGCAAAAGATCTCTCTTTCTTGGGAAAGTATTCTGCTGTGGCTTTAATGGCTGCCGGAAAATTACCGGCTTCACCAAATGCCAATATGGCCCGGGAAAACATGAATCCCAAAACAGAAACAGAGAAACCTGCAATACCGGCCCATCCTAAAACCGTGGAAATGCCTTCTCCAATCGGAATGGCGAATGCATGAACGATAGCTGCAAGTGACCAGATAATAATGGCGAAGGCATATCCTTTTTTTGTTCCAATCTTATCAATAATACGACCAGCGAATAACATGGAGAATGCATACACGAATTGAAAAACGGCTGTAATGTTAGCGTAGTCGGTATTGGTCCAGTTAAATTTTTGGGGGTCTGACAAATAGGGTTGCAAAAGACTTAATACCTGCCTGTCGAGATAGTTTACGGTGGTGGCAAAGAATAACAGGGCACAAATCGTCCACCTGTATCTTCCTATGGCGTGCAGCGTCATGGTTTAATTTTTACACCCAACCCCTAAAGGGAAATAAGTAAGTCTCTAAAAATTGGAGTTCAATTTATTTTTTATCGATATTATTATTTCCAGCATTTCTTTCGTTGCACTTTCAATGATCGCATAATCTTTTGCTTCCATTAATCTCTTGCTGATTAGTTTGCTGCCCATTCCTACTGCACAAACACCAGCTTTAAACCATCCCTCAATATTTTCCTTGGTTGTATCCACGCCACCAGTTGGCATGAACAGCAGTTTTGGAAAAATATCTTTGATTGTGGTTAGAAACTCTGTACCCAGCATATTTCCGGGGAAAAGTTTAATGAATTTAATACCCGCATTTTCCGCAGCAATAATTTCTGAAGGTGTCATACAACCGGGTGCATAAAAAATATCTTTACTTACTGTATAATCGGCTACTTCTTTTACAAAACCGGGACTCACCAGGAAATCGGCGCCTGCAGCCATATAGTTTTTGGCATCTTTCAGGTTTTTTATGGTGCCAACTCCCAACAAAAGCCCGGGCATTTCTGCATTTCTTACCACTGTCATCTTTATAAAATTATTCAGGGCCTCATCACCACGGTTGGTGTATTCAACTGCTTTAATACCGGCATGGTAAATAGCTTTCAATACTTCTACACTTACTGTTTCGTCCGGGTTGAAATATAAAGGGAGAATTCCCTGTTGTACGATGACATCAGTTATTTGTTGCGTTTTGCTCATACTAATTTTATTTTTTCCCACAAAGACACCAAGAACACAAAAGGAATAATATTTCTTAGTGCCTTTGTGTCTTTGTGGGAGATTGTATTCAAATTTTCACTTTGATCACTATTTTTTTAACGTTGTACCCTGCCGCTGCCATCACCTTTCATCAATCCATTTACATCATTTAAAGTGGCATGATTCAAATCGCCGGGAATTGTGTGCTTCAATGCACTTGCTGCAACGCCAAATTCCGCTGCTTCATTCATTGGCATTCCTGTAACCAAACCATAGATCAGGCCGCTGGCAAAACTATCGCCGCTTCCAACCCGGTCAACGATACGGACATTGTATTGTTTGGTATGATAAAATTCTTTGCCATCATATACCAATGCACTCCAGCCGTTATCACTGGCACTATGGCTTTCCCTTAACGATGAGGCAATGAATTTGAACCCGAATTTTTCTTTCATTTGTTTGAACACATCCTTAAACCCTTCAAGGTTCAGTTCACCTTTAGTTACATCCGTGTTTTTTGCTTTAAAGCCCAATGTGGTATCGGCGTCTTCTTCATTACCGATACACACATCCACATACTTGCAAAGCTTTGTCATCACTTCCCTTGCTTTTTCTTTACTCCATAATTTTTTCCGGTAGTTAAGATCAATACTGGTGGTGATACCTTTTGCCCTTGCAGCTTTTAACGCCACTTCGGTTAATACAGCAGCTTTATCACTTAGTGCAGGAGTGATTCCGGTTGTATGAAACCATGAAGCTCCGTTTAATATTTTATCAAACTCGAATTCTTTTACATCCACATCGGCAATGGAAGCACCTGCCCTGTCATATATTACCTGTGATGCCCGCATGGATGCGCCGGTTTCTAAAAAATAAATTCCCAATCTGTCACCGCCTCTTGCTATGAATTGTGTGTCCACACCATAACGACGAAGATGGTTGATAGCAGATTGGCCTATTGCATTGTTGGGCACTTTGGTTACAAAAGTTCCATTGAGGCCGTAATTACATAAAGCCGCTGCTACATTTGCTTCGCCACCACCATAAGTCACATCAAAACTATCGGCCTGTACAAAACGTTTAAAGTCGGGAGTTGACAGCCGCAGCATGATCTCACCAAGTGTTACTACTTTTTTTGACATTATTGTATATTTTGTTTTTTTGTTGGTTATTTTAATTCGGCGATGGGAGCAGGGTCC
>JAHEZF010000070.1 GCA_023251215.1 Sphingobacteriales bacterium
TGCAATGTGGATTGCAGTTCTGTTAATGAAGTAATGCTGGCAATAAAAGCAGGGTTTGAACCCCGGAATATTTTATACACTTCCAACAATATTGCATTCAGCGAAATTGAAACAGCACAACAGTTGGGTGTGAATATTAATATTGACAGTCTATCCAACCTGGAGAAATTCGGGAAGAAATATGGGCATAGTTATCCCGTGGGTATTCGGGTTCGTCCCAATATAATGGCTGGTGGAAATTTAAAAATATCTACGGGACATGAAGACAGCAAGTTTGGAATACCGCTGGAGCAGGTGGAAAAAGTATTGCAGGTAGTGAAGCAAACCAATTTATTTATCCGTGGCCTGCACATACACACGGGGAGTGAAATAAAGGATGTGGAAGTTTTTGCCAAGGGCATTGAAGTGTTATTCGATGTGGCGCAACAATTTCCTGAACTGGAATTTCTCGACCTGGGCGGGGGTTTCAAAGTGCCGTATGAACCCGGCGAAGAAGGAACCGATATTGAAAGGCTGGGCAAAAAAGTAGCAGAAGAGTTTAGCTGGTTTCAAAAGAAATACAACCGTCATCTGCAGGTCTGGTTAGAACCTGGAAAATTCCTGGTGAGTGAAGCTGGTTATTTTATCACGAAAGTAAATGTGATCAAGGAATCCAACTCTACAATTTTTGCAGGAGTTGATAGTGGCATGAATCATTTGATACGGCCGATGTTTTATGGTGCATACCATGGCATTGAAAATATTTCCAATCCAACCGGTACGATAAAAAAATATAATGTTGTTGGCAACATCTGCGAGTCAGACACATTTGCTGAAAACCGGTTTCTGCCAGAAGTGAGAGAAGGCGACCTGCTTGTTTTTCTCAATGCCGGGGCTTATGGGTTTGAAATGGCTTCTAACTACAACAGCCGTTTCAAACCGGCAGAAGTGATGCTGAAAGATGGGAAATCATTTCTTATAAGAAAGCGGGATGTTCTTGATGACCTCTTAAGAAATCAAGTCGAACTATAATGAGACTTCGAAGTCTCTCTCTCTCCCGATAGCTATCGGGATGGAGAGGCCTGCCCGAATGAATTCATTCAGGCGGGGATTCAGGGTGAGGTCAGGATGAATTAGATGACCTTTTGAGGAATCAAACAGAATTATTTTTTTAGGGGAATACTCTTATTAACAACTGGGTATAAATTTTTAAATTCCTGGCTGAATTGTTGTCTAATTTTTCGGGGAAAACCAATAGTTAACTCCAAATCTGAAAAAGATGAGAACAAGATTTGCAGCGGGTATATTTTTTCTTTTGAGCTTCTTTTTTTTCAGTCAGGCAACTATCGCTCAGGCTAACCGGGAAATTGTTGGTATTCCTACTACAGGTGCTATGGGGATTAAGGTACCTGTTTCAGAGCTCATTCGATTATCTGCCTTGGCTGATCAGCAACAAAGGCCAATTCGTTTCCGGAGGGAATTTGAAGCTGACCGCCATCCGTTAGAAAATCCCGGAGCACCCAAAGTTTCCCAATGGCCGCTTGTTGATAATACAAGAGTTAACATTACTCAGCGGATTGAAGCTACTCAAACGATTCATTCAAATTTTCTTGGTATAACATTGTCTGAAGGCGGTTTTATTCCTCCTGACAGCAACGGTGATGTAAGTTCAACACAGGTTTGCATTACTTCAAATACATGGATAAAATTTTATAACCGGAATACAGTTTGTGATGCTGCCCAGACTACTGCAGCAACCGGCACCACGCCACTGGCTTCGCCGGTATTCCAATCCAATCTTAGTACTTTTTTTTCTTCTGTTGCTCCTACAGGAATCAGTGATACACATGTACGTTACGACAGATTGACCAATCGCTGGTTTATTGTAGCCATTGATGTGGCTTCAGCATCTAATCGCTGCGTAATTGCAATGAGCAGCGGACCTACCATTTCTGTTTTAGCTGATTTTACGTTTTTCTTTTTTACGTTTGATGCAGTAAGCCCGCCAATACCTGGTGGGGGTTATTCGGGTGGGTTTTTTGATTATCCCACTTTGGGTGTTGATGCCAATGCACTTTATATCGGAGGCAGAATGTTTACTACCGGGGGATCTTATTTAGGAGCTTCTTTGTTTGTGGTCAGAAAAAGTTCTTTAACCGGTGGTGGCCCGATTGTTACGACAGCTTTTCATTTAATAGGCAACACCACAACCGGAGTTTACACACCTCAGGGAGCAGATAATGATGACCCCGCAGCTGCAGAGGGATATTTCATTGGAGTAGATGCAGGTGTATTCAGCAGATTAGTCATCAATCGTATCAGCACTCCGGGTGGTACCCCGGTTGCATCAGCAGCAATTAATCTTACAGTACCTACAACGGTATTTCCGCAGCCACAACCTCAAAATGGTACCCCTCCACGAACCCTTGATGCCCTGGATGACCGGTTATTTGCCGCTATGATCAGGAAAAATAAAATTACCGGAACCAGTTCATTGTGGACGGCACATAATATTGAAGTAGATGCTACCGGTGTAGCATCTTCATCCGGTGGCAGGAATGGAAGCCGCTGGTACCAGATTGATAATATGACTTCCACGCCAACCTTAACTCAATCGGGTACTTTATTTGATAATGCTGCATCCAATCCAAGAGGCTTTTGGATTCCATCTATTGCAACCACAGGTCAGGGACATTCAATCGTGGGTTTTTCTACAGCTGCATCCGATCAATTTGCTGATTGCGGTGTTGCGGGCAGGTACCGGACCGATGCAACAGGAACGCTGCAAACATTTACCCTGGCTACAGCATCTACAACTCACTACGATCAGGCAGGCAGTGCCCCGGAAAGATGGGGAGATTTTTCGCAGGTAATAGTTGATCCCAGCGATGATATGACCCTGTGGACTTTCCAGGAATATTGTAATGGAACCAATAGCTGGGGTGTTAGAGCCATTCAATTAATAGCCCCTCCGCCGGCAACACCTACATCTCCCGGTACAATTGGCTGCGGAACATTATTAGCTGGGATCAGAACAACAGCAGTAACTCTTAATGGTACTTCATCTTCCAACTCCGGTTTTTATGACCCGGGCACTGGCTATTCTAATCGTTTAGCAGTAACAACAACAGGCTCTGGTGCATCAATAAGCAGTCTTGTGTTTAATAGCCCAACACAATTACAGTTCAATGTTGTTTGGCCGGTTGCTTTGGCAGGAACTACTCAAACGCTTACTATCACCAATCCCGATTGTCAAAGCACAAGTACTACTTACACTTTGCCCTCAGGTTGTATAATTGTACCCGTACATTGGTTAACATTTACGGGCAGGGATATTGGACGCCGGGTGCAGTTGAACTGGTTAACTGACCTTGAGCAGGATAATATGTTTTTTGAACTGGAAAGAAAAAATACAATGGGTGAATACGTTCCGCTTGGCCGGATAAACAGTAAAGGCGTGAACGGTGGCTTTTATGATTTTATTGACGATAATCCTTTACCCGTTAATTTTTACCGGCTAAAACAAGTGAGTGCGGACAGAACATTTTCTTATTCATTTGTTGTGATGGTTGAGATCAGGAGCAGCAATAAATTCATAGTATATCCCAATCCTGCAAGGGACAGGTTGAATATAGAATTTCCTGAAAGCTACCGTAATGGAACGGTCCGGCTCATTAATACAACCGGCCAGGTTCTTTACTCAGGCAGTATCAGCAGCAATAACAAGATAAGCATTGTTGTAAATAATTTTTCTTCCGGAAATTATGTGGTAGAGATAGAATCTGTTTATGGCAATAAGATGGACCAGCTAATTTTTATACAAAGAAGAGCCCCGAACCCATAATGAAGTCGTATGAGATGAACTTCAGGAAAGGGATTTTTATTGATAAGCAGGAATATCGCAGCTTTAATTTTTTCTGCTGACTGTTATTACAGAAGTAGTTTTTGAAGTAACAGGCAAACTGTTGCCCATCACCTCAGTGGCGCCATTTGATTCGGTTGTCATCTTTTTTTCCCTGATGATGCCGGTAAGCTTGTCAAGTATAATTCTTCCGGTGCTTTTATTATTCATGGTAGTAATGCTTTCAGTGCCCATCATCTCTGCTTTACTGGCAGTAACAGAAATTCCGGTGAAGTCAACCACGGTCGTTGAGTCTGTAATATCAGTTAGTGTATAAGAGGTGCTGAACTTACCCGATTCGTTTTCTGATACGTCGGTCCAGGTTGATCCTTTACTTACTACACTATCGGGAAAAATTTTAAAGAAGCTGGCGCTGCCTTTTTGTGGCGGTTGTACAATATAAAGCACATCTTTCAGCATGCTGCTGATCAGGACCATTCTTTCGTCCACTTCTGAATTTTCTATTTTTTCCGGTTGCACCATCAAAACTTTGCCGGTAGTATCAATGATCATATCATAGGTTTTGTCTAATACTTTCTTCATTGGTTTGCCAAATTGCCCATTCATATCATTTTCGTTATCGGAATTGAAAGAACGTTTTTGTCCCATACCGTCAAAATGAAAAGCGATCTGCTGTACATAGTGATGGAGTGTACTATTATCATCAGTCGCATTGGTTATCTTGAAGAAATGGACTGCCGAACCGTCCAGATCAAAATCAATTGCCTGTCCCATGGCCTGCTGGACAATAGTTGTATTTACCTGTAAACTGACCTGCAGGATTTGTCCCTGTTCAAACTTTAGCTGGCTGTTCACTTTTTGACCAAAGCCAATAGTTATCGTGAAAAAAAACAGGGGAATGAATACAATGACCTTTTTCATAGATGTATTTGAGAACATACTCCCAAATTTGACGAATCTTCCTGATAATCGTTGCAGGAATTGCAGAATAATTTGTTATCAGTCAATCAACCCTTCCAAAATCGGGCTGAACTTCCTACTTTTAGCATTCATATTTGCAAATACAATTGCTCAATGAGCAATATTGACCTGTTTAAATTTTTGTTATGAAAAAAATATTTTTATGCTCACTAATAGTTTTAAGCTGCCAGCTTTCTTTTTCGCAGGACATGACTAAGTTTAAACTCTACAAGCCTGAGGAAAAAGCTGAACAGGAAATTGCAAAAGTTGTTAAACAAGCCAAAGCTGAGGGTAAACATGTATTTATCCAGGTCGGCGGCAACTGGTGTATCTGGTGTGCCAGGTTCAATGATTTTGTTATTACTGATAAATCAATTGACTCACTGTTGCAGGCTAATTATATTGTGTACCATTTGAATTACAGCAAAGAAAATCACAATGCATTTCTATTGGCCAAATATGGCTACCCGCAGCGATTTGGATTTCCCGTTTTCCTGGTGCTGGATGGAAACGGAAATTTAATTCACACACAGAATTCTGGCTATCTTGAAGAAGGGAAAAGTTATAGCAAAGAAAAAGTGATTGGCTTTTTTAACGACTGGACACCCAGGGCACTTGACCCCAAACAATATACCGAACAATAAATGAATCCGCATATAACTTCCTTTATCAATCTCATGAAACATCCTGTGAAGTTCAGGATGTTTTTATTTTCCAAATTACCCAGTGCATACTTTGCTGGTGTTCGTGTAAAAGAACTGGATGAAAAGCATTGTGTGGCGACAGTACCTTATAAATGGTTTTCTCAAAATCCATTTCGTTCTACTTATTTTGCCTGCTTAAGTATGGCTGCAGAAATGAGCACCGGGGCCATAGCCATGGCTCATTTGTACAAAATCCAGCCGCCTGTTTCCATGCTGGTGATAAAAGTGGAATCAGAATATTTTAAAAAAGCAACCGGGAGAACGAAGTTTATTTGTGAAGATGGGATGTTGATAGAAAAAGCTATTGAAGAAACCATTGCCACAGGAGAAGCCAGAATGGTAAAAGCAAAATCAGTTGGTACCAATAAAGAGGGCGAAGTGGTGGCGGAGTTTTATGTTACATGGTCCTTTAAAGTAAAGAGTAAAAAATAATTTTTAAACAATAAAAAAAATCTCCTGGGTGGAACGAATAAGTTCTCTATCTCAGGAGGACGGAAGGTGTATGAAAATTGCATTTCACGGAGCAGCCAGAACCGTTACCGGTTCCAAACATTTGCTGACATTAAAGAACGGAAAAAAAATTCTGTTAGACTGTGGTATGTTCCAGGGATTAGGAAAAGAAACTGATATGTTCAACCGTGATTTTGGTTTTGATTCACAACAGGTAGATGTCATGATTCTTTCTCATGCCCATATTGATCACACCGGCCTGATACCAAAACTGGTAAAAGAAGGATTTACCGGAAACATTTTCTGTACGCCGGCCACAAAAGATCTGACAATCGTATTGCTGCAGGATTCAGCTGAGATACAGGAAGATGAAATAAAATACATTAACAAACGACGTGTGGCTGATGGATTGCCTTACCTGCGGCCATTGTACACTGTTGATGATGCAAAAAAATGTGAAAGCCATTTTCAGCAGGTAGAATATGGGACATGGTTTGATGTAACAGATGGAGTACAGGCTATGTTTACTGATGCGGGCCATATTATTGGCAGCGGCTGTGTGCATTTGAAAATTTCTGAAGAGGGAAAAGAGACCCGGCTTACTTTCAGCGGCGATGTGGGCCGCTACCGGGATGCAATTTTAAAATCGCCGGAGGTATTTCCGAAGGCCGACTATATAATTGTTGAGTCAACTTATGGAAACAGCCTGCACGATGAGAATATAACCACATCGGATATCCTGCTTAGCTGGATACAAAAAGCCTGCATGCAAAAAAAGGGGAAATTGATCATGCCTGCTTTTAGTGTGGGCCGTACGCAGGAATTGCTCTATGCATTTAACCAGTTGGAGGTAGAAAACCGGCTTCCCGACCTGGATTATTATGTTGACAGCCCTTTAAGTATTGAAGCAACAGATGTAGTGAAACGTTATCCGCAGTATTTTAATAAAACAATTCAGAAAATAATGCAGACGGATAAGGATCCTTTTTCTTTTAAAGGATTGAAGTTTATTAAAACGGTGGCGCAGTCCAAATTTCTCAACTTTCAAAACGGGCCAATGGTCATTATATCTGCCAGTGGCATGGCCGATGCCGGAAGAGTAAAACATCATATCAGCAATAATGTTGAAAACAGCCGCAACACTATTTTGCTGACAGGCTACTGCGAGCCACATTCATTGGGCGGAAGATTACTGGCAGGGGATAAGGAAGTTAATATCTATGGAGTAGAGCACCAGGTAAATGCAGAGATAGGAGCAATCCGCAGTATGAGTGCCCATGGCGATTATGAAGATCTTTGTCAGTGGCTGGCCTGCCAGGATCCCAATCAGGTAAAAAAACTTTTCCTGGTACATGGTGAATATAATGTACAACTTGATTTCAAACAGAGGTTAATAAAGAAAGGATTCACCGACATCGAAATCCCTGAACGGCATTATGAAATTGGATTAACCTGATCCATTCTGACAAGCCTGAGACAATTACATTTTTTTTCACAACTTATTAGTAAACCCGGTACCGTTTTTACCGTTTATAGTTTGATAATAAACTTGTTTAAAAACATAAAACAGAATGTTATGAAAAGAAACCCAAAATGGCTGAGTGGTTGTGTGGTATCGGTCTTTTTGTTAGCAAGTTGTGCTTCAAC
>JAHEZF010000071.1 GCA_023251215.1 Sphingobacteriales bacterium
TCCTCCAAATCCATCATATACTGCCAGTGTCCAGTTTCCATTGGGCACCGGTAATAATGCCGCGAAACTGCTGGCCGTTGCAGCATAACCTGTCGGGCCTGTTGGGCCTAATCCCGCTACTGCTACCGTCCGGGCATCCGGCCTGAAAATGCCATTATATGGTGACACTGATGAGCTCAATAGCGGATCCGTCGCAGATCTGCTCCTGGTATTCACAAATCCCGTAGGATTGGATGGGCCGGCTCCTGTTGCCGATATAAAGTAATCAAGATTTAATATCTGGCCATTCGGTGCCCTCACAACATATACTACATCTCCATCCCAGGTATGGCCTGAGATATTCACGGCAACCACCACATCACTTATTATAGCACCACCTGGTATCCCCGATACCGGTATAGTATGATTGATCCCTGCCACGTTCGCATCTGGTATCGGAATATTGATCGGTCCCGATGAGAAGGCAGTTGTGGTTGGGCTTGATGTAACATTGGTTATTGAGATCTGCTGTATCGTACCTGTACATATCGTAACCGGAATTGATGATGGCGGGTTTACTGTCACTATCATCGGGGTAACTGTTAAAGTTGCCACATTAGAGAAATCAACTGCTGTACATGGTCCCGATATTAATGCCCGGTACTGATAGCCATTCAGACTGATCGGTACCGTGGTCAAACTTAATGTTGCAGTAGTTGCTCCCGAATAAACTCCACCATTCGTTACATTTAGCCAGGGCGATGATGCATTGACACGGTATTCCCATGCATAACTGAGTAATGAACCGGTTGCCGTAGTACTGAATGTTGCGTTTTGTCCACATTGAATGGACGTACTTGCCGGCTGTGAAGTAAATACTCCCTGGATACAAGGCGCAATATTTACCGTATAATCTTCTACCTGTCCGTATGTAGTATTTCCGCAAGGACCAGGATTCGGATCACTTGGCTGCCAGTACATACGTATTCTCATTCTTGTAGGACCAAGTGTTGAGGTGACGGGTATGGTAATAGTTCCTACACCCGGATTCACTGATGTTGTCGTAGCTAAAACATTTTCACCGGCATCAAGGAAACTGCCATTCTGGTTGAAGTCAATCCATACCCTTACCAGGTCGCCGGCAAAGAAATTAGATATGTCAACTGTTATAGGCAATGTGCTCCCCTGAATTACCGTGGTAGATATGGCCG
This sequence comes from Sphingobacteriales bacterium, assembly GCA_023251215.1. Lineage (GTDB taxonomy): Bacteria > Bacteroidota > Bacteroidia > Chitinophagales > Chitinophagaceae > JAHEZF01. The sequence continues at coordinate 1,191 of JAHEZF010000071.1, forward strand.
TGAAATTCTCATACCCGGCCTGCGAATTGGAGGGGTTATCTATTGTACTGTACCGTACCCTCGATATCTTTTCATCAATAACATCTGTAGCACCCGCTGCACAATAACAAGATGAAGGAGGATTTATAGTAATATTTATTGGATTGGATGTGGCTGAGAGGCCTGAATTACTACAGGTAGCAATACACCTGTAAGCAGTAGCTACTGATATATTAGTTGTATAAGTAGCACCCGTGGCGCCAGCAATATTACTAAATGGACCACCAATTCCAGTTGTGGATATTTGCCATTGATAGGTTGTACCTATTCCCTGGGTTGTTGCAAGAGATAAAGTAAACGGTACTGTTGGACAAACAGGATTAGCCGAACTTACTGTATTTCCAGGATTTGGCGTTCCTGAACAAGCAGTAAAATTGCAAGTTAATTGCTGATTAGTGTTTGTGCCAACAAATCCAGCTGAAGCAATAGAACGACCGCCAATAACATAGAAGCTTGAGCCTAAAACAGCACCAGTCACTCTTGCTCTTTCTCCTATCATAGTAGCCTGGGCCGTCCAGGAATTGCCAGCAGGATCCCAGGTGAGTGCGGTATTGGAAATATTTGCTGTAACGGAACCGCCAACATATCCGCCGCATACCAGGCCCTGACCATTATAGAAACCGCTCGCCGGTCCCCAACGGGTGGCAGGCAGGTCGGCTATGGCTGCATCGTTCCAGGAATTTGCAACCGGGTCGTAACGATAAGTTACTGTAGTAGCAACGGTACCTGTAGCATTAAGTCCACCTATGCAATAGATGAAACCTCCATTAGTAAAAGCTCCCGGAAAACTCGTAGCAACAGGCAGGGGAGCTCCCAATGTCCAGATATTGGTAGCAACGTCATAAATTTCCAGTGCAGTGGCAGATCCTGTACCAGGACCAGTGCCGCCAAATTTATAAATCTTTCCGGCTAAATAAATTGTGCCCTGATTCCATGTACCAACCGTAAAAGGAGCCAGTGTAGTATAGTTATTTGTGGCAACATTATACCTGTACATTGTTGTTTGGGGAACACCTGTACCTGTTAGTGCACCACCCAGTATAAATGCGTTTGTACCATCTGTCACGGCACTCGAAAATTCCAGTGCCGCAGGTACAGGTGCAACAGTCGTCCATGTTGTGCCGTCAAATCTATATGTTGTTGAAATAACTGCACCGTTTGCTACACCTCCAAAAGTGTACAAATTAGTTCCAATAGTTACAGCCGGAGCATCAAGAATCGGAACCGGTACTACAGTAGCGGCAGTCCAGGTACATTGTGCATTTATTTTGCCTGCAAAGAGGCAAAATAAAATGAAAAGCATCGGGGTTAGCTTGAAAAAAATTCCCGTTTTTTTAAGCGTAAATTTTGGTTGCATAAGAAAAATTTTAAAGGATTGATGAGTACCGGCCATAACATGACGACCGGCAGTTAGGTTTTGAAAAAAAAACTTCAATAAAGAGAAAGGAAAGTATATTTTTCTCATTAAGTTATTTTGGTTGTTGCTAAGTTATATTATTTTAAACAAAAAAACCTGCCTGGCAGGTTTTTTATTTCTCAACAATATGTTGACTACCATTTATCTACCTCTTCCGCATTTTTATCAGGGGTCGTATTCACTTCAGCAACCGGCGCCGGTTCATTAACTTCTTCGGTTTTTTCAGTAACAGCATCCGCTTCTACTACTGGAGTTGTAGCAGGGCTGGCTCCATTATGTGCTGCATCCTCTGGTATTTCATCATGATTAAAGGCATCAAAATCAAAATCGGGCATCAATTCAGTTTTTACATAATCAACCGATTCACCTAATGCTTTAATGAATTTATTAAAGTCTTCTTTATACAGGAATATTTTATGCCGGTCGTAACCATTATCATCAAACCGTTTACGGCTCTCAGTAATAGTGAGGTAATAATCATTACCCCGTGTAGCTCTTACATCAAAAAAGTAGGTTCTTCTTTTACCGGCACGAATGCGTTTGCTGTAAATGCTTTCTATTTTCTTTTCGTTATTCTCGTACGCCACAGTTGTAAGTTTTTAGCAGTAAATGAATTGCTTTGGTTTAGGGAGTCACAAATATAGATATGTTTTTGAAACAGCCAAATTGGAAACAAGGTACAAGGTACATGGCACAGGGAACAAGGAACAAGCAACCATGACTACCGACTATTGACTACCCACTACTGACTCTCTTCAAACTCCTGTTGCCGGGCATACAATCCTGCATAGTAACCATTTTGATCCAGTAATTGCTGATGAGTGCCTTGTTCAACAATGGCCCCCTCTTCAAGTACAACGATCTTGTCAAAATTAAAAAGGGAAAAAATCCGGTGGGTTATAATGATCGCTGTTTTGTCCTGCAGGTATTCATTCAGGTTCCCGATTATTTCTTTTTCTGTTTTAGCATCTACCGCACTCAGGCAGTCGTCAAAAATAATCAGGTTTGGGTTTTTGATCAGGGCACGGGCAATGGAGATCCGTTGTTTTTGTCCGCCGCTCAGTGTAACTCCTCTTTCGCCAATCATAGTATCATATTGCCGTGGAAATGAAGTGATCTCTTTAATTACACTGGCCTTTGCTGCGGCTATTTCCACAACTGACTTTTCTGCCTGTTGTACTCCAAACCGGATATTATTTTCTACTGTATCACTAAATAAAAAAACATCCTGCGGCACATAACTGATCTGTTCACGAAGCATTTTTAATTCTATATTACGGATATCATTCCCGTCCAGTTCTATTTTTCCGCCGGTTACATCATACATCCGTAAAAGCAATTGTGCAATGGTGGATTTACCGCTGCCTGTTCTTCCCACAATGGCTACTTTCTCTCCCTTCCTGATCTGCAAATTAAAATTCCTGAGAGCCCATATTCCGGTATGCGGGTAAGTAAAATTCACATCTTCAAAAAAAATATTTCCTTTCAGCGTGACAGCAACAGGCGAAAAATTATTCTGAATAGTTGGCTCAGTTTGTAAAAATTCATTTATTCTTTTCTGCGAAGCCGCTGCCCGCTGGATCATACTGGCGGTTAATCCAATAGCACTTACCGGAAATGTAAGCATATTGATATACATCACAAACTCAACAATCGTATCAATGCCCATGTTCCGGTTTCCATATATATAATATAATCCTCCAATCATAATTGTAAGAAGGGTGCTTAGTCCAATTAATAATGTTATAGACGGGAAATAAATGGCTTCCACTTTGGCCAGGCCGATGGCATTTTTTTTATACTCCTCGCTGTTTTTAGTAAAAAATCCCAGCATGGCTTTTTCCTGAACATACGATTTGATGACACGAATACCCGAATAAGATTCCTGGGCATTGGTGGTAAGATCTGAAAGGGAGGCCTGGATCCGTTCACTCTTTTTATTAATGGTATTGTTAACAAAATAAATAGTGATGGCAAGAATGGGCAAAGGAGCCAGCACATACAAGGTCAATTCAGCATCACGCTTCAGCATAAAAAAAACGCTGAGTGAAATGACAGCAACCAGGTTGGCCAGGTACATGATGGATGGGCCGGTGAACATCCTTACCCGGCTTACATCTTCGGCAATACGATTCATCAGGTCGCCGGTATTGTGTATTTTGTAAAAAGCCGTGTCTAATTTCTGGTAATGCCGGTATATTTCATTTTTCTGGTCATATTCTATGTGGCGGCTCATAACAATAATGGTTTGCCGCATCAGGAAGAGAAAAAAGCCACGCAGCAAAGCCAGGAATAAAATTGTAATCCCGCATATCGCCACCACTTTACCCACTTCACTTATTCCTTCAACCCGGTGAATGAATTTATCCACCAGCACAGAATAACCAGGCGCTATTTTTTTAGGCTGGTAGCCGGGCAAATGCAAAGCTCTCTGAACAAAGTCTATTATAAACCCTGTTACCTGCGGTGACAATACATTGAAATAGTTAGAAAGAAAAACAAACATTACTCCTATCCCCAGACGGATACGATACTTCCAGAAATATTTGTTGAGAGCTTTTAAATGCTTCAATGCAGATGATTTGATACGAAATTAAATCAACCAAAGTGAATGCGGTGATATTTTGGATAACCGGATATTTTATAGCAAATAAATAGTCTGCTCTTTGCATTTTTGTAACTTTCTTTTTGAAAGTCTTTCTTATGCTCTCATTCATGAAAAAAAAAGCGGGTAGAATTACAGTAAGGCCGCTTATCCAGATAGCATTGTTTCTGGCCTCTCTGCTTGTCTTTATTTTTATTTCTTCAAAAGTTATAATTGGTGGCTTACAACAGTTTGATGTCATCGCTTTTCAACAACTGGAAGTCATTACCAATCCTGGTTTGACAAAATTCATGGTGTTCATAACTTTTTTTGGATCTCATGAGTTCCTTCTGGCCGCCTACACAGCACTTATTATTTATTACCTGATTAAAAAAAACAAAAAGCTTTCCATATATATCACCTTTATCGGTTTAAGCAGTACTGCATTATTATTTTTACTTAAACACCTGTTTCAGCGGACAAGGCCTTTTGATCCCTTGCTGCATCCTGCAAGCGGATTCAGCTACCCAAGCGGTCATTCTTTCTCGGGCTTTTGCTTTTTTAGTATTATCATTTATGTTATCTGGCAGACAAGGATGAATAAACCCATAAAATGGATTTTTTCCGTTCTTCTGTTTTTGATCGCCTTTACAATTGCTATAAGCAGGATTTATCTGCATGTCCATTATGCCAGTGATATATTGGCAGGATTTTCTCTTAGTATTATTTTGCTTACACCTGCTTATTGGTTGTTTCAACCGGCTGATAAAAGCTGATTGATGCCCGAGAACCAGAAGTATTTAACAAGTATTAAATTTCAAATCTTTTATGTTCTGAAATGATTAATAGAAAATAAATCAACTCAATAATTTTTTTTCAAATGCGCAACCGTATTTTTGCTGCGGAGAGATGGCAGAGCGGTCTAATGCGGCGGTCTTGAAAACCGTTGACCCAAAAGGTCCGGGGGTTCGAATCCCTCTCTCTCCGCAGCCAAAGCAGTATAACAGCTGCTTTTTTATTTTCTTATTTTTGAATCACTGGAAAGATGCCGGAGTGGTCGAACGGGACGGTCTCGAAAACCGTTGTACGGGCAACTGTACCGAGGGTTCGAATCCCTCTCTTTCCGCATGGTGAAAACTAACCTGATAGAAAAGTTACGGCTCATTACATCATGCACATATTTTTTCATGCAGCTAATTTGGATAAATAGTTTTGAACAACTTATATCTTTTCGTAACTTTCATTTGAAAATTTGACATATGAATACAGTTTCTTCGGTTCTTGCCCGCAAAAGTTTATTACCTGTAACAGTAACACCAGATACCGCTGTTACAGACGCCTTACAGAAAATGGCTGAAAAAAATATCGGTTCTGTAGTGGTAATGCAAAACAATGAGTACTTAGGCATCATGACAGAAAGAGATTATTCCCGGAAAGTAGTATTAAAAGGGAAAGACTCTACCAATACCAAAGTTTCGGAGATCATGTCAACCGATTTGCCGAATGTAAAACCGACTGATACAATCGAACATTGCATGGGACTGATGGACACGCTGAATATACGTTATATGCCGGTATTTGAGAACGACAAACTCTCGGGCATCATTTCGATGAGTGATGTGGTGAAACAAACGATCCTGTTGCAAAAAGAAACCATCAGCCAGCTGGAAAGCTATATTCACAGCAATGTGTAACTTACTCTGCCTGTTAAATTTTAAACGAAGCCCCGTAAGGCTTCGTTTTTTGTTATCACAACCGGTTATTGCCGGTAAACTGTTAATGAATACGCAAAAAAATCATAATGTCATTCATCTTACAAACCAAACCTTTGCCGGGTAATTAAATTGCACGAAATTTATGACCCCATTAAAAATACCGGTTCATGAAAAATATTTTAATCTCTTTTTTGATAATAACAACCGGTATATCTTCCTGTTACCAAAAATCAACAGGAACAACTAATTTATTTATGGATAATACAAGTACTATGACTGACCTGAAGACTGACACTGCCACTTTTGCCAACGGATGCTTTTGGTGCACTGAGGCCATCTTTGAAGAATTAGATGGAGTGATCAGCGCAACTTCCGGTTATTCCGGCGGGCAAACTGAGAATCCAACTTATAAACAGGTTTGTACCGGCGAAACCGGTCATGCAGAGTGTCTGCAGATTGTTTATGATCCCGCTAAGATCAGTTATGATGAATTACTGGAAGTATTCTGGCAAACACATGACCCCACCACACTAAACAGGCAGGGCGCCGATGTGGGAACCCAATACCGCAGCGCCATTTTCTACCATAATGGCGAACAAAAACAAAAAGCGGAAAAATATAA
>JAHEZF010000334.1 GCA_023251215.1 Sphingobacteriales bacterium
ACAAAGAACAGCTTGTATATTTTTATCTTTTAATTTTTTCAGGATAGCCTTGTAAAATTTTTCAAACTTATCAGCATCAGTACCCGTGCCCCGCAATGTCTTATGCCAAACATCATTTACGCCAACATAAATAACTACTACATCCGGGTTTTTGCTCAGCACATCATCCTCCATTCTTAAATACAGATCATAAATTTTATTGGCACTGATACCTGATCCAATCAACTCATACTGGTCATCTTTTCCCTCTACTTTCAGCATACTGTCCATTTTTAAAATGTATCCGACATACTTATCTCTTTTTACACCAAGTTCAGTAATTGAATCACCAAAGAAAATGACTTTGGTTTTCTTTTGCGGAACGAAAGCAGTAAAAAGAATTAAAGCCAGCGGGATAAATAAAAGTTTCTTCATGGTAACCAGTATTATAATACTGCTTTGCTAAAGCTTCGCAGTACACAGTAAAAATACAAAAGCCCGCCTGAACTTCGGGCAGGCATCCCGTTACAGATGCTAAATAAAAAAAATAAGGAGGGGTGATCCGCAAACCTTATCAACTAATTAACTATTTAACCAACACCCACTCACTCCACATCCACCTGCTTCTTTATCACAGCCCCGTCGCTTGCCTCCGGTAAAAATTTTCTTTGCTTTATCAGGTAACCATTCCCCTTCTCGCAGAAATGCACTTTCAGGTTTTCAATACTTACCGGGTTGCCGTCAGGAATATCGGCAATATTGGAATGGAGGATATCATGCCCGTCAATGATAACCACAAGACCGCTGCCAATAGCTTCCATCTTATTGCCTTCGGTTATCAGCATACCGGTATCTTCTCCAAGCCCGATGCCGATGGCAGAAGGGTTGGTTGCTACAGCCTGAACTAATCGTCCAAATCTTCCTCTTTTTTCAAAATGCGAATCAATAATGATAGAACCAATAAATCCCAGCCCGGTTGTCATTTTCACTTCTCCTTTCAGGTGTGCCCTTGCTGCATTGCCTTCATAGATCATAGTTTGGCCCATGGCCATTGCACCAGCAGAGGTCCGGCAATTAAAAAGTTATCTTCTTTGTAACGCTTTTTTAAAATAGCAAGAAATTCAGTGCCGCCATCAGTTACACCAAGTCTTAATTGATTTCCCCCGGTAAACATCACGGCATCGCAATGACGGATACGTTCAATATACTCATCATCCATCGCATCCTGCCGGGTACGGATATGCATCACGCCTACATCGGCACAACCAATTTTTCCAAAAGCATTCAGGTAATTTTCTCCTACTTCATAAGGAATAGTGGAAGCAGTGGTAATGACTTCAATGCGGGCAGAAGCGCCGCCAGCTTCTTCCACTAAGCGGCGAAGAATACCGAGTTCAAAAAAATTGAGATTATTCCGGTGAACCTCTCCTGTCTCCAAATTAGTTCCTTTATCCTCCGCTCCACCGATAGCAATAAGTTTTCCTTTGGGATGGCTCATTCAAAAGGGTTTGATTAAAGACAAATGTAATAGAAAAATGACTTACTGATAGTATAGAAAGCTCAGTTTGTGGAAATGTGGAAATATAACCGCAGAGGCGGGGAGCCGCAGAGATGAATTGATATAGGCAAAATACTTTCAGCGACTCTGCGCCTCAGCGGTTATTTTATCTTTTACGAAATAAACGATCAGCCCGAGTACCGCTATCAAACTCCCCCACAATGCAAACAAACCGGTAGAAATAAAAAGAAATATCCAGATGGCGATGGAGACAATAACCGGCAACGGAAATAAAAACATTTTGAATGGCAACTCGTTTGTTCCATTTTTTTTCCGCAGCAGTGTCACCCCTACTGCCTGCCCGATAAACTGGACAATGATACGCATTGCAAGTATCGAATCAATCACATCTTTCAGCTTCATCATTAAACTAAATACAAATCCTAATGTACATAAAACGATCAGTGAGATATAAGGGAAATTTTTTGTGTGGTGCAGTTTGGCAAATGGTTTAAAAAAATTTCCATCCACTGCTGCTGCATACGGCACTCTTGAATAACCGAGTATCACAGCAAACAAAGATGAAAAAGCGATACAAAGAATCAGGACAGTAACAATTATCCCCGCATCATACCCATACACCTGTTCCATAAAAGAGCTTACAATATATCTATCATCTGCATTTACCGATTGCCAGGGCATCACTCCCATCACACTGATATTCATCAACAGGTATAAGATGGAAATCCCAAAAATAGAAATGAAAATACTTCTGGGAATGTTTTTGCCGGGATCCTTTATCTCGCCGCCGAGATGACAAACATTGTAATAACCGAGATAAGAATAAACTGTTTTTACCGAAGCATGCCCGATAGCTGCCCAGAAAGCATAAGTGAAAAAAGATTCATGGCCGGATGGCAAAAATTTTACAGCATGCTGCTGATGCAGCAAACCACTAATGATGATCCATCCGATTGTAAGTATAACGATCGTTCCCATCACTACAGATATTTTGCCGACGGTTTCAATCTTCCGGTATAATAAAAGAAAAGCAAGTATCACCAATCCGCCTGAAACAATTTTCTGTTGCCACAATTCCATTGGAACGATATAAGTAAGATATTGGGCAAACCCTATTGC
>JAHEZF010000072.1 GCA_023251215.1 Sphingobacteriales bacterium
ACCCAATCCGTTTTTTATTGATTTCTCAGCTTTGGCTTCATCAAAGTCTCCGTTATTATCCAGTATTCTTGATTTCTGTATCCATAGACATTGTGTCTGCATCACTTTTTCATCAAGGTTCATTCTCTGCAGTAAATCTTTTGCTCTCGCTTCCGGAGAAAGGCTTTTATTTTTATAAGCGGGTTGCTGAGCGTTGCATAAAATGAAGCTCAACAACCACACGATACACAAAAAATATTTAGCCTTCTTCATTTTGAACTTTATTTAGCTACTCCCAATGGAGAGAAATATATAAATACCGCTACGATAATTACAACTACAATAAGGGAAAGAATTACATCTTTTTTATTCCAGCTTGCACGGCTGGCTGCCCTGTCTTCGGCCACAGTTGTAGCAAATGTTAATCCTTTGATCTGCTCCTCACTTGGTTTTTGAGTACGCAGGCTTACAATAACCATCAGGGCAATAGAGAACAGGAATAAGTAAATACAGAAGTAAAGGAAATTGATTGTTGCAAAGTCATGAAGGACTCCGGTTAAATCATTTTGAAAAAGTTCTAATGTCAGTTTTATTATACCAATTATAAAACCAACTATCATGGCTGTGAGGGCTCCCTTTCCGTTAATACGTTTGAAAAATACTCCTAACAAAAAGACCGCTGCTATCGGAGGAGCCAAATAGGATTGTACACTTTGCAGGTATTGATATAATGTACCGGATATCCTGCTCATCAGTGGAATCCAGGCCATACCAAGCAATACAACCACAGCAGTTGCGATGCGGCCTACTTTTACCAACTCTTTTCCACTTGCGGCAGGTTTCATCTTCTGGTAAATATCCATGGTAAATAAAGTAGAGCAGGCATTATAAACAGAAGCCAGTGAACTCATCAATGCAGCCAATAATCCACCTGCCAATAAACCTCTTAATCCAAGAGGCATAAGATTTTTAACTAAAGTTGGAAAAGCGGCATTGTTATCTGTTAAGGTTAATGTTCCCTGGTTAACCATTGCAACAGCTATCAGGCCGGGTACCAGGAAAATAAAAAATGGAAGCAGTTTTAAGTAGGCAGCAAATATGGTTCCTCTTCTGGCCTCCCTTTCGTTTTTACCGGCAAGGCATCGCTGCACGATATGCTGATCGGTGCACCAGTACCAGATGCCAACGATGGGCGAAGCGAACAATATGCCCAGCCAGGGAAAATCAGGATCGCTTAATGGGCGGAACATATTCAGTTTTTCTTTCGGCACAGAAGTTATCATTGCATGCCAGCCGCCAACTTTATCCAACCCGATAAACAATAAGACTGCGGAGCCTAACAGCAATACAATTGCCTGTATGGCTTCGGTGTACATAACAGTATGTAACCCGCCAAGTATGGTGTAAATACCTGTTATTATTACAAGAATAATAGCGCCGGTCCAGAAATCCACTCCCAGGAAAGAATTAAATACCAACGCACCGGCAAATATGGTTACTGATGCTTTTGCAATTACATAACTTAATAATTGTATGATAGATAATAACCTCCTGGTTTTTGCACTGAAGCGCCTCTCTAAAAATTCCGGCATTGTATACACCATACTTCGCATATAAAAAGGAACAAATACCCAGCCCAGGATAAGAACGATGTATGAATGTAATTCGTAGTGACCCATCACCAGGCCCGATTTAGCACCGGTTCCGGCGAGGCCCACAATATGCTCCGAACCCACATTGGATGCTAATATAGATGCACCAATAACCCACCATCCGAGGTTGCGGTTGGCAAGAAAATAATCTGACGGTGATGCTTTCCTTCTTCTTATTGACCATACAGAAACTCCGGCAATGATCAACAGATAAAGAATTACAAAAAGCAAATCAATCGTTCCAAGAAAATGCATAAACTTTGATTTTGGTTATTTAAAAAATCATGACTATCCGCATATATGAACTATGTTCAAAGTCGAAACGTTCTTTGAGTTCTTTGTGCTGTATTTTCTCTGTGCTTCTTTGTGGTTTCTGTATTTTTTTACCACAGAGGACACGAAGTATTACACAAAGATCACAAAGGGTCATTCATGCGGATAGTCATTTAAAAAATTATGAAGCCAGCTTTTGTTTTTCATGGGATCGTCTGTTGCTGCGCTCAGTTCAGGGTTCCTCTTTCATGGCATCAAAAAAAAGTCAGACAGAGACCGTCAGACTTAAATAAACCTGTTAATAATATTTTCGAGCCATTCCTGTCTGCCACTTCGCATTTCGGGCTCACCATGTTCAATAGCATAGTTTCGCAAATCTTCCAATGATAGTTTTCCCTCTTCAAATTCTTTTCCCTTGCCGGAATTGAAACTTACATATCGTTCTTTTCTGAATTTTTTATAATCTGATTTTTGTAAAATATTATCAGCAATGATCAATGCTCTTGCAAAACAATCCATGCCGCCGATGTGAGCATAAAAAAGATCGGCCACATCTGTTGAGTTTCTTCTTCGCTTTGCATCGAAATTTATTCCACCACCTTTAAAACCACCGGCTTCAAGAATTACCAACATGGTTTCCACCAGTTCATTAATGTTGTTTGGGAATTGATCGGTGTCCCAACCATTTTGGTAATCGCCGCGGTTGGCATCCATGCTTCCCAGCAATCCTGCATCAGCAGCCACTTGCAGTTCATGTGTGAATGTGTGGCCGGCAAGCGTAGCATGATTGACTTCTATATTTAATTTAAAATCATCCAGCAAATCATATTGTCTTAAAAAGCCAATGACTGTTGCGGCATCGTAATCATATTGATGTTTGCTCGGCTCACAGGGTTTGGGTTCAATGAAAAAATTTCCTTTAAATCCGTTTCGTCTTGCATAATCTTTTGCTGTATGAAGAAACTTTGCAAAATGTTCCTGTTCTCTTTTCATATTTGTATTCAGCAAACTCATATAGCCTTCCCTTCCGCCCCAGAAAACATAGTTCTCCCCATTTAATGCAATCGTTGCGTCCAATGCAGCTTTTACCTGTGCTCCTGCATGAGTCAGTACATGAAAATCAGGATTTGTAGCAGCGCCGTTCATATATCTCCTGTTGGAAAATAAATTCGCAGTTCCCCATAATAGTTTCACCCCGCTGGCTTGTTGCTTTTGTTTTAGATATTCTGTGATTGCCTGTAATCTTCTCTCATTATCCGCTAAATCATTGGTATAGTCCATTGCATCCATATCATGAAAGCAATAAAAAGGAAGTCCTGATTTGGTTATGAATTCAAAGGCAGCATCGGCTTTATCTTTTGCTCTTGCAATTGCATCTGCTTTTTCATTCCAGGGATATAAATGCGTGGGTTCGCCAAAAGGATCAGCGCCGCTGCCAACAAAAGAATGCCAGTAAGCACAGGCAAACCGCAGATGTTCTTTCATCGTTTTCCCCGCCACTGTTTTATTTTCGTCATACCAGTGAAAGGCAAGCGGGTTATCGCTTTCAGTTCCCTCAAATTTTATTTGCTGAATGTTTTTAAAAAACTCTTTTTGTCCAATTGTGACTGACATTTTACTTAATTATTGGGTTAAATGATTATGACAAACTCAATGATACAGCATCAGGCTTGTTTATTTTATGCAACTGATCGTTTAATAATTCTTTCCATTGCATATATAATTCATCATACCGTTTTGCACCTGCCGGTTTAACAATACCAACCGGCTTCCTGCTTTGCGAAGCAGCTTCTGCATCTTCGTAAATACCAGCCCCGATACCAGCTCCAATAGCAGCTCCAAAACTTCCATCGCTCTCGTAAAATTCTACAGCAACATTATTGGCGTTTACAAAAGACTGTGTAAAAACATCGCTGAGAAAAAGATTGGTTTTGCCTGCACGAATGACAGTTGGATGAATGCCATTCTCCCGCATAATATCCAACCCATAACGGAATGAAAAAGCAATTCCCTCCTGCACGGCACGAACCATGTGTGCGGTTGTGTGAATATTGAAATCAATGTTATGAAAGTGTCCGCCAATGATCTGGTTGTTCAGCATTCTTTCAGCGCCATTACCAAAAGGCAGGGCCATTAATCCTTCTGAACCCACCGGAACTTTTGCAGCCGTCTCATTGAGGCCTGCATAAGTATGGTTTGCAGCAGCAATACTTTTTATCCAGCGGTTGAAGATGCCAGTACCATTAATGCACAACAAGACACCTATTCTCTTTTTATTGTCTTCATGATTAACATGAGCGAAACTGTTGATGCGTGATTTCAGATCATAGATTAACTCATCGCATACTCCATATATAACACCTGAAGTTCCGGCTGTAGCCGCTACTTCTCCCGGTTGCAATACATTTAATGATAAAGCATTGTTAAGTTGATCACCGGCTTTATAAGAAACGGATATGCCTGGCTTTAATGATAATCCTGAAGCAACAGTATTTTTTAAACATCCATGTGCTGCAAACAATGGTTGTATAGATGGAAATAATGATTTGTCAAAACCAAAATAATCAACGACATCCTCAGAAATAGTATTCTTTTTAAAATCCCAGAAGATGCCTTCTGAGAGAGCAGATGTTGTAGTCGTGATATCACCCGTGAGTTTCATAGCTATAAAATCGCCGGGCAACATAATTTTATCAACCTTATCATAAACAGAAGGTTCATTCTTTTTTACCCATGCAAGTTTGGAAGCTGTAAAATTTCCGGGGGAGTTTAGCAAATTTGACAAACATCTTTCTTCACCAATGCGGTGAAAAGCCTCAGTGCCGGTTTCTACGGCACGGCTATCGCACCAGATGATGGCATTGCGAAGTACATGCTGTTGCTTGTCTGTTAGCACTAATCCATGCATTTGGTAAGCAATACCTATGGTGCCGATTTCAGCAGGATCAAATAAACCGGAAGAATTACATTTTAAAATCGCTTGCTTTACATTTTCCCACCATTGATCGGGACTTTGCTCTGCCCAGCCTGGCTGCGGAGAAATAATGCCCATTTCTGTTTCGGGAAATTGAACCGATGCGATACAACGTTGTGTAGCTGCATCAACAACCGAAGCCTTTACTGAAGAAGTGCCAAGATCAATACCTAATAATAGCATCAATTAAACATTTTTTAATAAACAGATTTAAAATAAAGCCAATCGCCATCTTAAACCCTCTCTTTTTCTTTCATTTTTCATATTAATATTCATGACCAGTCAAATACATTTATTTCCCTAATGAATCTGCATTAAAGCCTTTCCCACATCTTCAACCGGCATTTTACAAGTTCTGTTTTTACACACATATATCAACGTCTTATCTTCCTGCTTTTTATTTTCAAGCAGTGGAAGATTTTCTTCATTTGTTGAACCCATATTTATACACCCCGGCAGGTAGTTTTTCTGTAATTCCAGGTTTTTTTGAAGAGCATCCTTTCCTATAATGGCTACTTCATTAGTTCCGTGTGCCAGCAATCCTGCAAGGAAATACCATTGTGTATAATAAGGGGTTTCCTCTTTTGTTATACCTGAAATTTTAGAAACCATTGTCGTACTTTTTTCAAGGTAATCACTATTTTCAAAATATACACTAAGGTTGAATAATACTTCTGCCATTACCGAATTGGAAGAAGGAATGGCATTGTCCTGGATTTCTAATTTACGCACAACAGGGTCAGTAGAATTATCGGGAGTGAAATAAAACATTCCTGATTTACTATCATAAAAATTCCCAATAGCATAATCAGTAACCTGGCGGGCAAGGAGTAGCCAATGTTTATCAAATGTCACCTGGTATAACCTAATCCAGGCTTTTGCCAGCAATGCATAATCATCCAGAAATCCGCTCACTGAAGTTTTTCCATCTTTATAATTCCGCCATAACTGGCCATCCTTCCTTAGCATATTGTGCTCAACAAACCTTGCATTCTTTAGGGCCCTTTTTAAATATGCCTCATTTCCAACAGCAGTATATGCATCCAGGTACCCTTTCAACATGAGAGCATTCCAGGATGCCAGTATTTTATCATCTGTAGCCGGCCTGGTTCTTTTATTCCTTTCGGTCAATAAAGTTTTTTTAGTATTGTTCAATAAACTGGTAAAATCATTAAGAGAAAGATTATTCGTCAATGCAAATTCACCCGGCGTAAATGATGTGTATAAAATATTTTTCCCTGCTTCCCAATTACCTTCAGGGGAAATGTTGAAGTATGAAGCAATCAAATCAGTCTGCTTAAGACCTGAATTTTTCTTTATTTCATCGAACGTCCATGTATAAAACACCCCTTCGCCTTCCTCAGTATCGGCATTTAGTGAACTGTAAAACCCTCCTTCAGGGGAAGTAAGATCCCTCCCGATAAATAAAGCTATTTCCTCAACAATGTTTTTAAATAAGCTGTTTTTAGTTACCTGGTATGCATGAGCATATAAACTCATCAACTGACCATTGTCATAAAGCATTTTTTCAAAATGGGGAATACGCCACAGCTTATCTGTTGAATAACGGGCAAAGCCTCCCCCGATATGGTCATAAATTCCTCCCAATGCCATTGCCTTCAGCGTAATATTTACCGC
This sequence comes from Sphingobacteriales bacterium, assembly GCA_023251215.1. GTDB lineage: Bacteria > Bacteroidota > Bacteroidia > Chitinophagales > Chitinophagaceae > JAHEZF01. The sequence goes on from JAHEZF010000072.1 coordinate 6,517, forward strand.
TTCTAATGCTTTGTGTTCATTGTTAAGATAATTGTATTGCAGAAGAAATTCCCAGACGGAAGGCATTGGAAATTTTATTGTTCCCGATAATCCGCCATTAGAAAAATCAATTTGGGTTTGCAGGCTATCAAAGAAATTTTTATAAACAGTATTATCAATAATACCAGCCTGGCCATCTGTTTGCAAAAAACCGGGATCAATCTTTCCTATTTCATTAGTTAATGCATCAGCCTGGAGCAGGATTTTTTGATATTGATCCTTATATGCTTTTGTAATTTGATTCAACAAGTTAATCCAGCTTTCCTTAGCGTAATAAGTTCCTGCAAAAAATGGTTTGCCATCCGGTAAAGCGAAAGCATTGAGTGGCCAGCCACCACCACCGGAAATTAACTGGCAGGCATTCATATATATATTGTCAATATCCGGCCTTTCTTCACGGTCAACTTTTATATTGATAAAATTCTCATTCATGATCCTGGCTACCGCAGTATCCATAAATGATTCCTTTTCCATGACATGACACCAATGGCAGGATGAATAGCCAATGCTGATGAGTAAAGGTTTGTTTTCTTTTTTTGCTTTAGTGATCGCTTCTTCGCCCCATTCATACCAGTCAACAGGGTTATCAGCATGCTGCTGCAGGTAAGGACTGGACGCTTTTGAAAGACGGTTTTGTTTTTCTGAATTATTGCAGGCAAAGAGAAGCCATAACAAAACTGTTGTATAAAAGACTTTTATAATTATGTACTTTTTTAACCCTCTCATTTCATTGCTGCACTAAAATTTATTTTGACCTGGTTGCAAATACTCTTAAGCTATCGTTATTGGAGCTTACCAATATGGCCCAACCATTTTTCATTTTTACAGGCTGTATATCTTTTACATTGTAAGGAGCAAAAAAGCCGATTTCCAACGGTTTACAGCTTTTGAATTCGAGACCGTCCAATCCTTTCAGAAACAGACCGGGTGAAGCATCGGCAGGAGTGGTTTCTACTTCCACATCGAATTTGTTACCGGCAATCAGAA
>JAHEZF010000073.1 GCA_023251215.1 Sphingobacteriales bacterium
CGATAGCTATCGGGATGAGCTACGGGGCCAATATTTAGTTACCCGGTTATTTTTTCTCTATTCTCCCGATAGCTATCGGGAGAGCTACGGGGCCATTGCGGGACGGCAAATATAAGTCAAAATGAGTAACCTGTAAAAGCAGGATTAGTATTTCCTACCTGTTTTTCCAGTCCGGCACATATTTATCCAGCAATGCCTGAAAATCTTTGAATTTTTTAAGTCCCAGCAGGTCTGAATCTGTAAGCAGTGCATCATAATTTTTATATCCCCGCTCATAAGCCTGCCGCAGGTAACTGATGGCTTGTTCGGGCTGATCGTTCAGTGCATAGCTGCACGCAAGCCGGAAATAATTTTTTCCTTTTGTAGTATCAAGCCGTATGGCTTTTTGTATATATATAATAGCTGAATCATACTGCTGCAATGAGTGATACAATAATCCCAGGTTAAGAGAAGCGCTTTCGTAATTGGGATCAAGCTTTACTGCCTGCCTGTAGTACAGGAAAGCAGAATCATTCTGTTCAAGATTCATATATGCACCGCCGATATTATTATATGCGGGAATATAAGAAGGGTCTAATTCAACCGCCTTCTTATAGTACACGATAGCAGAATCATATTCTTTCAAAGTATCATAAAAAGATCCCAGGGTCAGGTAGGCCGGTGCATTCATATCTGACCGGTGGAAAAGTTGTTTCTTGTAATAATAAGCTGCCGAGTCTGGTTGTTTTAGCTGCTTAAATACATTAGCTATATTGATCCACATGGTGGGATTATCCGGATCCAACTGCATGGCTTTTTGCAGGTAAAGCTTTGCAGAATCATATTGCTTCATTTCCCGGAGCACCAGCGACATATTATTATACAATTGTGCATTCATAGGTTCCTGCCTGATGGCCCGTCGGTAATAAAATTTTGCAGAGTCGTATCGTTTTACATCCAGGAACATCAGGGCAAGGTCATTCATCAGCGAAGTACTGTTGATATCCATAAAAGAATTACTCTTGATCAGAATGGTAACGGAGTCTAATTGCTTCAGTTCTTTAAATATGCGGATCAGGTTGTTGGTGGCAGGCGTATAATCCGGTTTTATGAATAAAGCCCTTTTGAAATAGGATTTTGCTGAATCATAATTTTTGTCCTGCCCGTAAATAACGCCGAGGCTGTTGAGTATGGAAGGATTGCCGGGTTCAAGCCGCACTGCCTGCTGAAAATACCAATAGGTTGAATCCGATTGCTTCAGTACTTTAAATACCATACCTATATTAATCAGCGCAAAAGCAGAATAAGGATTGGTCTGCAAGGCCCGGCGATAATAGATATTGGCCGAATCATACTGCTTCAGCGCAAAACTGGCACGGCCCAGGTTGTTGTATGCTTGTTCATAATTAGGATCGAAAGCGGCAGCATTGCGGTAATACACTTTTGCGGAATCATACTCTTTCAGTTCACTGTAAAAATTACCGATATAATTGCTGACAATGGATTTATCCTGGTAATTGGCAAATGCCCTGGAATAATAAATCCTCGCTGAATCAAATTGTTTGATTTCAAAAAAAGTTCTGCTTAGCCCATTATAGGCATTGATAAATTTTGGGTTGGCAATAATACTTCGTTTGAAATACACAATGGCCTGGTCATAATTTTTTTTATCGTGGTACAACCAGCCGATATTATTGCTGGCATATACATTATCAGGTTCAATAGCCAGCGCCTTTTCATAATTGGCAATAGCAGAATCTCCTCTTGATAAAGAATAATAGTAGTGACCAAGGTCCACATAAGCATCAGCGCTGCCGGGATCCACCTGCACCGCCTTCCTATAATATTTTAAAGCGGAATCAGGTTTGTTCTGGCTTTTAAAGGCATAGGCAAGGTTGACATAAGGATAACGCCATTGCGGAGCAAAACCAATTGCTTTCCTGGCATAGTAAATGGCGCTGTCAATTTTATTATTGTCAAGATGCAGCGATGCCAAAGTATTTAGAATGTATGCCGCATTTTTATCCACGGCATAAGCGGTATAAGCATATTGAAATGCCTTATTGATATCCACCAGTCTTCTTTCTTTGCCAAAATAACCACGGGCCTTGAAGAAATACATCTTGCTCATCAATGACCGGGCAAAAGAAGGATCGTCTTCCATAATAAACCCGACAGCCCTTTCAAGCATATTGCCTACTTCATAAAACTCCTGCCGGGCTACTTTTTCCATCCTGTCAAGGCTTGTGTTTATTTCATCTGTCTTATCGGTTTCATCTATCTGCGACCGTATTTTTTGAATGGAAGAAGCATCTTTACATTCCAGGTACAGGTTGATCTTGCTTTGGGCAAAATTGATGAACTCAACCGCCAGTGTTTGCTGCGCATCAATAGTATAAGAATTACCCGGGTAATTTTTTGCCATCAGGTCATAAAAATATTCTGCAGATTGACTCCCCGTGAGCCGGGTTTCTTTTACCGCCTTATTAAAAAGATTATATGTTTCTATCAATTGCGTATCAACAGGTGAAAAAGTTATGCCTCTCCCTCTTGGTAAAAAAGAGCTGCCAGGCCCCTTCCCTCTCAGCTGTTTGGTCATTATCCATTTACGTAAGTAGGCAGTATCAACACTGGCAATTATTTTTTCGTTGTTCTCATTACAGCAAAAAAATGGATCCTGTTTCCGCTTAAACCGTTCCTGAGCAATTGCAGGAACATTTTTATCAACATAATACTGTATCTCGCCCAGTGATATTCTATTATCTGAGGTTGAATCCGCAAGTCCTGATAATCCATCCACCAAATAATAAGTAAAAAGGCCATGACCGGTACCAATAGAAGCATCTTCCAGCGATTCCTGCCCGGCGCCGGTAGCCAGCATGATGATCTCCCCGGCTTTTTTTTCTGAGATAGCCGCATTCAATGCCGCCTGGCCTTCCTTGCCTCCGGGTAATTCATTACTGCGGCAGGCATCCATTACAAAGATCACATCAACCCCTCTGTCACTCATACCGGCAATGCGGCTCTTTAGATTGTATAACTGGATATTACCGGTAACAATATAATTATTCTTGTCACCGGCAGGATTGCAATCGTAGGTAAGAAAAAAATATTCGTCCTGGTCTATGGCATCGCCATGGCCGGCGAGATAAATGAACAACCTGTCCCCTTTTTTTAAAGCCTTTGATTTTAACCAGGCCATTCCTTTCACCCAAAAATTAGCAGCTTTGGCTTCTTCATTCAGCAGGCAATAGATATTTTCGTCAGGTAACTTACCACCACCGGGAGATTTCAGGTAATCCCGGAACAATTCAGCATCTTTATCGGCATACGTCAACGGACGAATGTACTTATAGGTGGAAATGCCCATAACCATCGCAAATGTCTGTGGGCCTCTTGCCGAATCAGGTTTCGATGTGGCCGGAACCTGCGCCAGTGCCTGCTTGTAGCCTGATAAAAAAAACAAGCTGCCCATGAGTAATATCGAAAAGTATTTTCGCATAAATTCGACCTACTAATTTACAGGATTTAACGAAGAATAAGGCTTATTGATCTGATTACATCAACATTGTAACAGATTGAAGCGGATGACAGAAAGTTGCATTTGAATATAACAGTACCTTTTCCATAAGCTTTTGTAAACATAAACAGGATAAAACAATTTCATGAAAAGACCTCTACACAAACATATAGCCCACCATCTCAGGAAGTATCACAGGCATATAACCAAATACCTGTATGAGAGGGATACTATTCTGGCGACATTGTGGGTGTTTTTGTTTATACTCCTGGTAAAAATAATACCGTTCCCAAATATGCATTTCTTTGATCCCATGAAGCTGGCGCTGGAAGACTTTGACATTAATGATATCACTTATTCCAAACTTAAAGGTCCTGACAATTTTGATGAAAGAATTGTGATCATTAACATTGGTCATGCCGATCGTGAAGGTCTTGCCTACATCATTGAAAAGACAGCTTCTATGAATCCGAAAGTGATTGGGTTGGATACATATTTTGATGGGCCAAAGGATCCTTATAAAGATTCTTTATTGAGAACAGTTTTTGAAAAAACAAAAAATCTTGTAGCGGTAAGCAGGATTGATGTAAGCAGCAAAGAATGGAAACATCGTGGCAAAGGAACATTTGTAAACGATTATTACCAATCTGCACACAGTATGACAGGCTTTGCAAATTTAACCGGCGAAGAAGGCGGCACTATGCGACACATTTCACCTTATGAAAAAATTGATGATTCCATCCATTATTCATTTGCAGCCATGCTTGTGAAGCAATATTCGCCAGCGGCTTTTGAGAAACTAAAAAAGAGGCATGACCATAATGAGATCATTAACTATACCCGGCGAAACGATCAATATGAGATCTTCGATGCTGAAAAGCTGTTAAATGATAATGTAGAGGAATCATTTATTAAAGGAAAGATAGTCTTGCTTGGCTACATAGGTGCAGATGAAAATGATATTGAGGATAAGGTGTTTACTCCTTTAAATGAAAAATTTGCCGGAAAGTCAAGGCCGGATATGAATGGTATTGTGATTCATGCCAATTTTATTTCCATGATACTCGATCATAATTATGTAAATAAGCTACCTTTATGGGTGACGATTCTTGTAGCGATCCTGATCGGCTGGCTGCATATGTCGTTTTTCATCCGGTATTACCTTGAAGACCATATCTGGTTCCATTTAGTAGCAAAATTCGCACAGTTATTATCGGCTATTTTTTTTGTGTACGTTGGGATATTTCTTTTTGACAAGTTTAAGATAAAGTTGGATATGACCTTGACGCTAGTGGTGATCATACTTGCTGTAGATATTATTTATTTTTACGAAGCATTTGCCGTATGGCTGCATAAAAAATGGGGATATCGGACAGTCTTTCATCAAAAACATCATGAACATGAAAAAATTTAAAGTTTTAATTCTGATGATTTTCCTTTCAGTTATTGCTTTTTCTCAAGACAATAGTTTTTTAATCTACAATTTTAAAGGAAATGTATCTGTAATAGAAAATAATGCAGAGACAAAAGCAAAGATTGGAAAGATACTTAACAGTAATACAAAGATTAAAGTGTCTGCTGGCTCTATCATTACAATGGTCTGCGATCAGGCGGCGATGTTTACAATAAACAAAGCGGGTAGCTATACACTAAGTCAATTCAAAGATTCGTGTGTTACTCACAGCAGCTCGATGAGTGCAAATTATTTTCGTTATGTATGGAATCAGATGACAAGCCATGGAGAGGGTTCCCCCGGCAGCAACCGCAAAATGTATATGAGTACGGTGGGTGCTGTTAGCCGTTCTGTTAATAATATATGGATTGACCCCAGGCTGGATACTATCAATTACTCTTCCGGAAGTTTCCCGCTTGCGTGGAAATCGTATTCCGATGCCAAAGAGTTTCAGTTTTATTTATATGACAAACCCGACGCCACCAACCCTATTTACAAAACAACCACTAAAGTTATGCAGGTGCCTATCACCAGTATTCTTAAATATATGAAGCCGGGTAATACTTATTACTGGACTACTGCCGTAAAAGGAGAAACCAATGATGAAACAAAAGTGCTGAGCTATACAACTAAAGAGGCGTATGAAACAGTTCTGAATAAACTGAAAGCTAATGGACCGGCTTATGAAGGTGAAGCCGAACAGGCATTCCGTATTGCATTCAGTCTTGAAGATGCCCGTTACCTGTCCGAAGCTTACCAGTACTACCTGAAAGCTGCCAAACTAAAGTCTGATATTTGGCTCTACCGGTCAACAATGATGTCGTTCAAAAAAGATTATGATATAAAATGAGAGATGATAACTAACAGTGAATAGATAATAGTTTAAAGCCCTCACAGCCCGGTGGGGGTTTTATTTATTAGACAGGTTATTTAAAGTTGAGCCGGATATTGAAAACCTTTTGAATTAAGACTTTTATCTGTCATCTTTACAACTATTATCTATCATGAAAATATCCTTCTGGTCTATTGGAAAAAATAACGAGGCTTATATAAAGGCCGGGGTTGAAGATTTCACCCATCGCATTGCCAGACATTTTAAAGTGCAATGGATCTTTATACCTGTTCCTAAAAATGCGGGAATGCTGAGTGAAATGGACCTGAGAAAAAAAGAAGCCGCAATAATACTTGAATGGCTTGGCAATGATGATTACTTAATTGCACTGGATGAAAAAGGAAAGCAAATTAGCTCCCGGGCTCTTGCCAATCTTATACAGACCAGGGCCAATGAAAGTGTAAAGAATCTTATTTTTCTTATCGGCGGGGTTTATGGTTTGGATGATGCAGTATTAAAAAGAGCAAATTACAAATGGAGCTTATCGGAATTAACATTCCCGCATCAGTTAGTTCGTCTTATTTTGGCAGAGCAGGTGTACCGGGCCTGCACCATCATAAAAAATGAAAAGTATCATCATGGTTGACCATTGTCCGCAAAACATTTATTTTTATCAATAATTGATCGTTATGGATTACCCGGTAACCATCGGACTTATTGCCTGCAATGTGATCATTTCACTGATAGCCTTTAATAATACTGATGTATTGGCTAAAACTATTATGTGGCCCTATGGAGTAAAAAGAAACGGGCAGTGGTACAGGTTCATCAGCAGCGGCTTTATTCATGCTGATTACATGCATTTGTTCTTCAATATGTTTACCCTTTTCTTTTTTGGGAGAGTAATTGAAATCTATTTTTCCGGACTGGGACTCGGGGGTAATATTTCTTATCTGCTTCTTTATTTTCTCGGTTTGATCATATCCGATATACCTACTTATCTTAAACAGAAAAACAATTATGATTATCACTGCCTCGGAGCTTCAGGAGCAGTTTCCGCTGTTATATTCGCTACCGTAGTATTCAGCCCCTGGAGCAGCATTTATATTTATGGCGCTGTAAAGATATCCGCACTGCTTTATGCTCTTTTGTATATCGCTTATTGTGTGTACATGGCCAAAAGAAATTACGACAATATCAATCATGATGCCCATCTGTGGGGGTCATTGTTCGGGCTGGCATTTACCATTGGGCTGATCGCCGCCATGCGACCCGAATTATTTGATGTAATAATCGAAGAGATGAAACACCCCAGCCTATTTGGTAGAGGTTAACTCTATTTTCAAAACGTTCTTTGTCTTATCAGTTACTTTAAACCGGTCATCAATCCGGTAGCCTACAACCCAGGTTATTTTTTTGTTCATCTCCAATATCCAGATCTTTTCTTTATCGGTTTTGGAAAGCTTTTGGTCAATAAAAAAGCGGGCCAGCTTTTTCTTTTTCTTCATTCCCAATGGATAGAAATAATCACCCCGCTTCCATTTGCGGAGTATCAAAGGGAATTGAATCTCTTCTGCATCAAGACTTGCAATGAAGTCGGAGGTCTGAAGGCGGAAGTCTGAGGAAGAAATTTTTTCAAACTGCAAATTGCCTATTGCAAATTGCAGATTTCTGGTCCACTCATCAACGATAATTGTCTCTGCATGCGAAGTCGCAACAGTTGAAATGATGAACCAGTTCCTGAATTTAATG
>JAHEZF010000335.1 GCA_023251215.1 Sphingobacteriales bacterium
ATGAAATAAATTATGCTGCTGCCCGGATGGCAAAAGTAAGTATCGAAGAGTGGAGAGCCGAAAGCCCCTCCTTGCGGGACGGGTTGGGGTGGGCTGCCGGTGCTATTGGCCCTATGAACAAAACGCTTTCTCTTTCTCCCGATGTTAACAACCCCGGTTACCGTGCATTGACATTTGATCAGGCCATGAATGCATATTATGAACAAGTGAAAGGTTTGGTAGAAGGGGGTGTTGACCTTTTATTAGTAGAAACTATTTTTGATACATTGAATGCGAAAGCAGCCATCTTTGCCATCAAAAAATATTTTAGAGAAGCCTATCCCGACCTTCCCAAAGGGAAGGCCATCACTTCACAGCCCATGCTAAATCAAAATACTGAAATCAATAATGACACTCAGCAAAGCGAGGAAAGTGCGTTGGTGGCTTCCCCTAACGGGGGAAGTCGGAAGGGGGCTTTGCCAATAATGATCTCAGGAACCATCACCGATGCAAGTGGAAGAACTTTAAGCGGACAAACCTTAGAAGCCTTTTATACTTCTGTCATGCATGCAAGGCCTTTGAGTATTGGGTTGAATTGTGCATTGGGAGCAAAAGAAATGCGTCCGCATATTGAAGAGTTGTCGCAAATTGCTTCCTGTTATGTATCTGCTTATCCGAATGCTGGGTTACCCAATGCAATGGGAGAATATGATGAACAACCTGAAGATACCGCACACTACATTGAAGAATGGGCACAGGAAGGTTTTGTAAATATTGTAGGCGGATGTTGCGGCACTACACCGGAGCATATTCGTCATATTGCAGAACATGTAAAAAATATCAAGCCTCGACCATTACCTATTGTTGAAGAAATTCTTTCAGCATAAATGAGCGAACCATCACATATCAAACCATATTTACGATTATCAGGACTTGAACCGTTGGTTGTACGTCCTGATTCTAATTTCATCAACATTGGAGAAAGAACCAATGTAACTGGTTCCAAAAAATTTGCACGCCTTATCAAAGAAAATAAATATGAAGAAGCATTAAGTGTGGCAAAACAACAGGTAGAGAATGGTGCTCAGGTTCTTGATATAAATATGGATGATGCATTGCTGGATGGTGTACAAGCAATGACAACTTTTTTGAATCTTTTGCAAAGCGAACCGGATATTGCAAAGATTCCCGTAATGATTGATAGCTCAAAGTTTGAGATCATTGAAGCAGGATTGAAATGTGTGCAGGGAAAATGCATTGTGAATTCTATCTCCATGAAAGAAGGAGAAGAAAAATTCATTCACCAGGCTGAGATATGCAGAATGTATGGAGCCTCTGCTGTGGTAATGGCTTTTGATGAGAAAGGACAGGCGGATACATTGCAAAAAAGAGTGGACATCTGCGAAAGAGCTTATAAAATTCTTATTGAAAAAGTAGGATATGATCCTCAGGACATCATTTTTGATCCCAACATATTTGCTGTTGCGACAGGTCTGGAAGAACATAATAACTATGCCGTTGATTTTATTGAAGCCACAAGAATTATTAAACAAAAAATGCCGCTGGTAAAAGTGAGCGGTGGCGTAAGTAATCTTTCTTTTTCTTTTCGAGGCAATGATCATGTAAGGGAAGCGATGCATGCTGTATTTCTTTACCATGCTATTAAAGCAGGAATGGATATGGGCATTGTGAATGCAGGGCAACTGGTAGTGTATGATGAAATTGAGCCAGAATTACGGCAGCTATGTGAAGATGTTATTCTCAACCACAATAATGATAATAACGAAGCCACCGAAAAACTGATCGCATTTGCAGAGAAGGTAAAGGCAAAGGGCAGGGTTGAGATTAAAGATGAGGCATGGAGAAATACTTTGGTGGAAGAAAGATTAAAGCATGCACTCATCAATGGCATTACAGATTTTATTGAAGCGGATACAGAGGAGGCACGGCAAAAATATCCTAAGCCGCTGGATGTAATTGAAGGCCCATTAATGGATGGAATGAATGTGGTGGGTGATCTTTTTGGCAGCGGAAAAATGTTTTTACCACAAGTTGTAAAGAGTGCAAGAGTGATGAAAAAAAGTGTAGCTATTCTTACGCCATATATTGAAGCAGAGAAAGAAGATCGTCGCCTGGCACATTTGAAAGCCGGCACAAAAAATGAAGAAGGCGCAGGTGCGGCAAAAATTCTACTAGCCACTGTAAAAGGTGATGTACATGATATTGGAAAAAACATTGTTGGGGTAGTGCTTGGTTGTAATGGTTATGAAATAAAAGATCTTGGGGTGATGGTACCTGCTGATAAAATTCTTGATGAAGCAGAAAAAATCCAGGCTGATGTGATCGGACTAAGTGGATTAATAACTCCTTCATTAGATGAAATGGTGCATGTAGCTCATGAAATGAAACGTCGTAAAATGAAACAACCGTTGTTGATCGGTGGCGCCACCACCTCCCGCATACATACGGCTGTAAAAATCGCCCCACAATATGATAATGGAGTTTTACATGTACTCGATGCCTCCCGAAGTGTTGCTACAGTAAGTGCATTATTGAATAATGAACAGAAAAAAACTATTTTATCAGAAACTAAAAAAGAATACAACAATCTCCGAAATCAATTTTTAAATAA
>JAHEZF010000336.1 GCA_023251215.1 Sphingobacteriales bacterium
GTTGGGTTCCATTGCTTCCATGTTTTTCCTCCATCTGAAGAAATGGCTCTTGAAGTACCCAGTACATATACTTCGTTTTCATTTTTCGGGTTCACCCTGATCTGGCCGAAAACCCATCCATAGGTTCCTGACAACCGGAAGAAATCATGAATCTCTCCCATCTTTTCCCAGCTTTCACCTTTATCATTGCTGCGGTAAATAGCTCCTCCGATCATCACTTTCTGCACCTGTCTTTCATAGCTGTCGGTTTCGCCGGGACGTGGATCCCTTTTTTTGTTATGATCATCCACGAATGCATACAACACATTGGGGTTGGAATGTGAAATTGCTAATCCAATTCTCCCTGTGAATTTTGTATCAGGCAAACCTTTGTTTATGATCTTCCAGTTTTTTCCGCCATCAATAGTTTTATAAATATAATCACCATCTTCCGGCACCGGATCGCTCCAGCGTCTGCGGATGCGGTTCCACATGCTTGCATATAATATATTGGGGTCAAATGGGTCCATGACCAGGTCAATGCATCCCGTTTTTTCATCCACATACAAAATTTTTTTCCATGTCTTGCCGCCATCATTAGTAAAATAAACGCCTCTGTCTTTGTTGTATGTCCATTCATTGCCGCTGGCAGCCACATAAACTGTATTTGGATCTTTAGGATGAACAACTATTCTTGCAATAGTTCCCGTATTCTCCAATCCGATATGCTGAAAATTTTTTCCGCCATTGACAGATTTATACATTCCCACTCCGGGTAATGAGGCACGGAAAATATTAGCCTCACCAGTACCCACATATATTATATCAGGGTTGGACGGAGCCAAGGTAATATTGCCGATAGATAAAGTAGCTTCTTTATCAAACAACGATTTCCATGTAACTCCTCCGTCTTCTGTTTTCCATAAACCTCCGGTTGCAAAGGCGGCATAGATAATACCAAGATTGCCGGTAATGCCTGCCACATCGGTACTGCGTCCGCTGCGATTATCAGGGCCGATAAGGCGCCACTGCAAGTTTTTATAAGGCGATTGCTGCAGCATTTGTTTATGTCTGGCGAAAGCCGCCAGTTTTTGTGCGCCTGTAGTTGGCTGTGCCTGGGAAATGAAAGACTCTGTTATCAGTAAAGCGATGGCAGTTATTTTGGAAAATAAAGAAAGCCGTCTCATATTTAAGTTTTAGTAATTTTGCTTAATTAAAATTTTCAATTTGGAAACCTACGGCAAGATACTATTGATTGCAATGCCTTCCTTCCTGTTTTTGGTGTTGTTTGAAAAATGGTGGGGCTGGTACAAAGGCAGGGACACTGTCCGTAATATAGATATGATCTCAAGCCTCAGCAGTGGCGTTACCAATGTAACTAAAGATGTGCTGGGGCTCAGTATCGCTATCATCGCATACAGTTGGCTCGTAAACAAAGTGGCTGTCTATCATATCAAGACCACCTGGGTTATCTATGTCGTAGCTTTTATGGCCATTGATTTTGCCGGTTACTGGGTGCACCGCTGGAGCCATCATGTAAACCTTTTCTGGAACCTGCACATCATTCATCACAGCAGCGAAGAGTTTAATCTTGCTTGTGCTTTGCGGCAGAGTATTACATTAATCATCAATCCTTTTACGATTTTGTTATTGCCGGCTGCATTGCTTGGTGTTCCTGAAAAAGTGATTGCAATTGTTGGTCCACTACAATTGTTTGCACAATTCTGGTATCACACACAGCACATTAATAAAATGGGTTTCCTGGAAAAAATTATTGTCACTCCATCGCATCACCGGGTGCATCATGCCATCAACAAAGTGTATATTGATAAAAATCTTTCCCAAATATTTATTTTCTGGGATAAATTGTTTGGCACTTTCCAGCCCGAATTAAAAGAAACTCCGCCGGTCTATGGTATCACAAGACCTGTGAGAACATGGAATCCTATCAAAATAAATTTCTCGCATCTGTGGGTAATGATGAAAGATGCCTGGCGGACTAATAACTGGAAAGATAAATTCCGGATTTGGTTCATGCCCACCGGCTGGCGGCCTGCTGATGTGATTGAAAAATATCCCGTATATAAAATTTCCGACGTTTATCATTTCGAGAAATATGATCCGAAAGCTTCGAGAGGATTGAATGCATGGAGCTGGCTGCAACTGACGATGATCCTGCTTTTCATCAGTTATCTTTTTGGAAACATTGCTGCTATTAACCAGATGGATGGCTCATATATTTATGTTTATGGCGGTTTTGTTTTCCTAAGTGTATATGCATTTACTGAATTGATGGATCGTAATCCGTATGCAATTGTTTGGGAAAGTCTAAGAAATATTTTTGGCATCATCATTATTTACAAGCAGGGCGACTGGTTCGGCGCAAGCAATACTATTCCTAATCTCAACTATATTCTCATTGCCTACTTTATTTTCGCTACTCTTACAACGGGATGGTTTGTGTACAGACATTATAAAGAAGATCATCAACAACTCTCTGTTTCAATTTGAAACAAGCAGGTAAGACCTCCTCATCCAATTTATCAGTTGCTGATTGATATCTTCCGGCCGGTCTATCGGGACAAGATGCGCTACTCTGTGCTTTGAAGTTTGCAGGTATTTAGCGACTGG
>JAHEZF010000337.1 GCA_023251215.1 Sphingobacteriales bacterium
TTTAGCTCCACCCATCGCTTTTCATTATGCAATGATGAAAAATCATTATCCGATATCACGTCAATAAAATAGGAAAAGGTCAGGTCCTTTGTAGCGGCGATTTTGTTTAAAAGAATAAAAGCACTGTCAGGATAGCTACCGAGTGACCAGCTGCAGGCAGCTGCCCAGCGGGTATTGTTCACAAGAATTGTATCGGCCTGGTTCATTTGTCTTATTGCAGAGGAATAAGCAATGGCTGAGTTTTTAAAGTCCTTTGAATTGTAAAGGGAGTCCCCCCTTTTTTTTAGCACATCTGCAGTTTGCCCAATTGAAAATTGGGCAACCAGAAGGCAGCATAGAAGAATAGGTATGTATTTCATAAAAATATTTTAAACATTATTTGTTTCCTTATTCAACCGCATCGGTTGAAATGTTAAATACGTAAGCGAACGCCAGAGCCATTCAACCGGGCCCATACTGAAATATTTGAACCACCAACGGCTGAGAAAAATCAGTGCTACATAAACAGGTAAAGCCAACAGCAATCTGTAAAAGCAACCGATTTTTCCACTAAGGCCAAGACCATAATGGAATATCAATACATAAGGAATTGTGTGAAGGAGATAATTGGTAAAACCCATCCTGCCAACAGGTGCAAGAAATGATAAACGTTTTTTCCAATTTACATTTTCGAGAAGTATTGCCAGACCTGCTACATAGGCTAATGTCATAGCCATGACACCAAGCTTCCAAGATAAATTGAACCATGACCATGTTATCGGTGAATAAGATCCCCAGTTAATTCCATTAATAAAATTCCATGCTTCAAACCCGAGATTGATTGATATACCGGTAACGCCAATTATAAATCCACACCACATTACTTTCTTCAGGAATGGTTTATTGCCTGCAACATCATAGAAAATTCTTCGGCGGCCTACATACAGCCCGATAAGAAAAAACGACAATATATCTGGATCATCACTTACCCAGAAGAAGCTGCTCCATGACCATGTTTTGAACCGGTTCCATATTTTCTGTGCATTGTTTTTAATAAACTCCTTGTATGAAGAATTTTCCTGTGGTTTATTAATTGCAGATCTTTTCTGAAATTGCTCTTTCAATGCTTGCTGCAGATCAGTTTGGATTTTCGGACAATTAACAATTTTTCCATCCGGCAGATGAATAAGCAGTTTATTTACTATTCCGGTGGAGTCTTTATGGAATGAAAAAATGTGATTCAAGTCTTTCCTGATAAACTCAGAATCAGATACACTGAATAATTTAAACTGCATAGCAGGCCCCTCTCCAACCAGGGCATTGCCGTTTTTTATTATAATCATTCTCCTTGTTGGATTAAGTTGATACACTCCAACGTAGTTATTAAGTAAAGTAGTGTCAACTGAAACCACAGGGGCACTATTTGCTTTTGCAGCTGCTTTCTGTTGGATTACTAAATTCCTGGTAAAGGGAACGAGTACACAAAGAAGTGCCAGTATGGGCAAAATTTTCCTTGGCAGTTTATAAAGCAGCAAGAGGAGCACACCTACCATGGCATACTCGTGAGGTATGGTTTCATAGGTAAGAATCATAGCAACTATGCCAATCAGGAAAAGAACAATAAGCCTTCGTATTTGCACAAATACAAAAGGAGCCTTACGGGCTTCGGCTCTTAGCATTTGAATAGAGAAACCCAGCCCAAAAAGAAAACAATACATGGCCATGGCTTTATCATCCACAAAAAATCTGATTGGCCAGTAGGCAAGCTGGTCCAAAAAGCCTGTTCTTCCCTCATCAGGCCTAACGTCCATATTATCTACTGTAAAGTTGGCAATTACAACGCCCAATAGGGCAAGGGCACGGATGATGTCAATCGTTTGAATACGTTCCTGTAGAGATACAGGCTGCAAGTGTTGTTGCATGATCGTTGGTTTCGGTTCTAAATTTTTCAAAGGGGGAAAAATCAACTAAACTTTAAAAAGGAATTGAATAGCTACACAGATAGCATGCATTCACTGAGGGCAATAAATGTCGGATGACTGAAAATACAAATAAAAATCAGATATGGTATTACCTTATTCTTTTATTAATCACAATAACGTCCCACTCAAAAGCAGAAACGCAACAGAGAAGTAAATGACAAGTCCTGTTACATCAACCAAGGTAGCTACAAAAGGAGCGGAGCTGACGGCAGGATCGGCGCCGAGTTTTTTTAGAATTAAGGGTAACATACTGCCAGTGAGTGTGCCCCAAAGAACAACACCGATCAATGTGAAACTAACTGTTAAGCCAATGAGCATCCAATGTTCGCCGTATAGATGCGGTGCAAATGAATGCCAGGCGAGAATGCGAAGAAAACCAATAATGCCAAGGACGGTTCCGAGTAATAAACCGGAAACAATTTCACGATGCATCACCCGCCACCAGTCTTTTAGTTTTACTTCACCCACTGCCATTGCTTGTATTATTAATGTGGATGCCTGCGAGCCGCTGTTACCACCGCTGGAAATAATGAGCGGAACAAATAATGCGAGTATCACCGCTTTTGCAATTTCATCCTGAAAATAAGCCATGGCAGTTGCGGTCAGCATTTCACCTATAAATAAGATGACCAGCCACAC
>JAHEZF010000338.1 GCA_023251215.1 Sphingobacteriales bacterium
CCAACCCCCCCGGTAACAGCTGAATTGTTTCCGTCCTGTTTATAATAGCTGGAAACCAGATTGACCTCCTCTAGTTTTAATTTTCTGCTTTTGTAAGCTGTGGAATATGTAGGAACATTTTGTGCTCTTACCTGAAATAATGCCAGTAAGGCAAATCCTGTAATGAATATTCTTTTCATTTTTTAATGGTATGAAAATTAGTTACAACCACAGCCACCGCCGCTTTTTCCTGAATTTGCTCCGGAAGCTCCTTCACGGTAGGATTGAAAACTAAGTTCTGTTTTTTCTATTTTTCTATTGGAAAGGACCATTTCAGAATCGTTGATTTTTCCTTTCTGGTATTCTTTTACCGATGTGCAGGAGGTGAGTAGAATGCCCGTAAAAGCAATGCTGCAGAATAGTAAGAGCGCTTTTTGTTTTGGCTTTTTCATTTCAGGTTAATGTTTTTAGAAGTATAAATTTTATTGTTGTCGTCGATGATAATACAATATAGACCTGCTATCTGATCTATTAAAAACAAGCCTGCTCTAATACCCATAACCGCTATTGGTGTTGCCATTGCATCTGCAAATTCTGCGTTTCCGCTAATAATGGTGACACTTTTAATTCCGGTTATCGGAAGTCCTGTTTTTGGGTCAATAGTATGCGAATATTTTTTGCCGTTAATGGTCACGAACTTTTCATAATTTCCAGAGGTTGCCACTGCTTTATTGGAAATTTCCATATAAGAGAATGCTGCATTTGGCGAATCAGGATCAGCGACACCAATGGTCCATTTTCTACCGTCGGGCTGTAATCCCCAAGCCGAAAGATCTCCGCTAGCATTAATAATTCCGCTCTGCACATTATGATTTAAAAGTATTTGTTTTGCCATTTCAGCAGCATATCCTTTTCCTATACCGCCAAAACCAATTCGCATTCCTTTTTCTTTTAAAAATACGGTTGTGTGTTCCGGGTCTAAAATGATATTTCTGTAATCAATAAGATGTACCATTTTGAGTGCCGTTTCAGCATCTGGTAATTGGGTCATTGATTTGTCAAAATTCCAAAGGCTTTTATCGATGCTGCCGTATGAAATATCAAAAGCTCCTTGTGTAATTCTGGAAATTCCAATACATCTTTCAATAAGATTAAAAACCTCAAGGTCTACTTTAACAGGCTCAATTCCTGCATTCTGGTTAATGAGATTGGTCTGGCTATCGGCTTTATAAGTAGTGAGCAGTTTTTCAATGCGCCTGATCTCCTCAATGGCAAGATGGATATTCTCATTCCCTGTTTTCTCATTCTCGGCAACAACAGTAATGGTAAAGTTGTTTCCCATGAGTTTAAGGGACTCGGAATACTTCTGTTTTTTCAGTATGTTACTTTTTGCTATCACAGATCGCTTTTATTTCGGCAGTCCACTCATCGGGTGTAGTTTCAGGTTTTCCGTGCCAGCTTTTAAGAACTTTTCCATCCGCATCAAGAAGCAAGGTTAGAGGAAAACTACCCTCTTTGTTATAAATTTCAGCTAACTCCTCGTTTCGCTTTACCTGCTGGGGCGTTCCTATGTTTTTCTTTTTTCTTGGAAAATCAGCATTAACCAGTACCAGATTCTCATTGGCCATCTCTGTGAATGCCGGACTCTCAAGATAATCTCTGCGCGTTACAATACAAGGCCCGCACCAGTCTGAACCCGAGAAGTTTAGCAGAATTAATTCATGCTTTTCCTTTGCCACTTTTTTGGCATTATTAAAGTCAGGTTCCCAGTTGATGGGAAGCACTGTCATTAAAAGCAACATTGTAATTAGTTTCATTTTGCAGTTGTTTTTAGGTATATACGAAATAACGAATTGTTGGGTATCTTATTTTTTTTACTTGCTTAAGATTCGATTAAATTTCAAATCAAATAAAAAGTTATTTTCTCTAAGAGGTCTGAACACCAAAAATATAACCAACTAGTGCCGAGGTTGCCATGGCAAGAGTGCCCCAGATGCAAATGCGCAATACTGCTTTTATTGTTTTTGATCCGCCTGCCTTTGCGGCTAATATTCCCGAGAATGCCAAAAAGAGTATTGAAAAGCCATATTGATACAACACCATTTCTTTGATAGGAGCAAAAATCGCTACCAAGAGCGGCAATAAACCTCCAATAATAAAGGAAACTGCCGATGCAAAAGCCGCCGTGAGAGGATTTGCCTGGGTAATTTCATTAATACCGAGTTCATCGCGCGCATGTGCTTCAAGAGCATCATGAGCCGTTAATTCCATAGCAACCTGTCGGGCTAATTCTTTATTTAAACCTCTTTGAATATAAATATCGGTTAATTCTTCCAGTTCTTCTCCCGGCAGGGTTTCAAGAGCGATTTTTTCCCTTTTCAAATCGGCAGTTTCAACATCAGACTGTGAACTTACCGATACATATTCGCCTGCCGCCATGGAAAGTGCACCGGCTACTAAACCAGCTACTGCCGCAAGCAAAATAGGTTCTCTAGTTACACTTGCCGCTGCCACGCCAATGGCAAGACTAGTCGTGGATAAAATCCCGTCGTTTGCACCCAGGACAGCTGCCCTGAGCCATCCGCTTCTGTTGATATAATGAACTTCAGTCTCCATAATTC
>JAHEZF010000074.1 GCA_023251215.1 Sphingobacteriales bacterium
CGGGTCAGAGTTTATAGAAGTGCCGTCGCAGAAACTTGCTGCAGGCATTTATACACTACAGGTAAAAACAGATAACGGGATAAAGGTTGCAAAGAAAATCCTTAAATAGAATTTCGGAAACCCAGGCTCTGTTCCGACTGCTTCAATTTTCAGAGAAGCCTTGTTTTTTATTACATGACCGGATTCTTTTTGAGGATATTTACGAAGTGGTTTTGCTAAAATTTAAAAAAATACTCAGAAAAAGCCTGGAAACATCCCAAAGTTTTAATTATTCTATTCTATTTTAGCAATTCACAATTTTAAAAAACTCAAAAAGTCCACCTTATGAAAAATTTTAACCCGCTGCGCTTCGCAGCCATTTTATCCTTCATTGTAGTCCTGTTCAGCAACTGTTCAAAAGATGCGCTGTCTGAACCCAAAGCAAAGTCTGGCTCATCTCCAGTGGTATCGAATGATCCCCCTGATGAGTTACCTGGCGCCATCCAGGCAAAAATTGTCCCCTATCCCGATGGATCCGCCATATCCATGCATGTTTCCATGGGTGATTTTGTTTCGGAAGAATATTTCCCGAATGATGACGGGGTGATATTGATCGAAAATCTGACTCCGGGTATTTATACCGTAGTATTACAAGTTGATCCCGGAGATAATACTGCCGCTCCCTTAATCGGTAAAGTAATCGAAAATGTAATAGTTACTTCGGGAACTATCACGGACATTGGAACAATTGAACTTTGATAACAGGA
The DNA here is from genome assembly GCA_023251215.1 of Sphingobacteriales bacterium. GTDB lineage: Bacteria > Bacteroidota > Bacteroidia > Chitinophagales > Chitinophagaceae > JAHEZF01. Next base: position 747 of record JAHEZF010000074.1, read on the forward strand.
AGCCTTAAAAATTTTGATACAACCAGAAATGAAGCCCATTGTAATGGGCTTCATTATCATTTATCTTGCCGGACAGTAAATATCTTATGATTTATTCGGCTCCGGGTTGTTTTAATTTCCAACCGGTCTTTATTTTTTCATTGTCCACTATCTTCTTAACGTCAGCCAATAATTTTTTTGCATCATAAATAATTCCGTCTTTGATAGTGTATTTCACACCCCCAGCCCTTACAATTTTATTATCTGCATTTAAGCGAATAGCTCCGGTGCCATACAAAACCTGAAGATTTTCCAGAGGATTAGCATCAATGATAACCATATCTGCCAGTTTTCCCACTTCTACAGTACCAATATCTTTATCAGCGCCTAATGCCTGGGCGCCGTATAAGGTAGCTGAACGTATCACTTCCAGTGGATGAAAGCCTGCTTCCCGCAACAATTCCAGTTCGCGGATATAACCAAAGCCGTAGGTTTGATATATATAACCATTATCACTTCCTGTTGTTACTCTTCCACCGCGGTTCTTATATTCATTGACAAACGTCATCCAAAGCCTGTAATTTTCTTTCCAGGCAATTTCCTGTTCGGTACCCCAGTTGTACCAATAACTTCCATGGGATTGGCGGCTGGGTTCATAAAATTTCCAGAGGGAGGGTAAAGTGTAATCTTCATGCCACTCGGCTCTTCTGGCCCTTTGCAGATCACGGCTGGCATCATAAATATTAAATGTTGGATCAAGAGTAAAATCAAGATTCAATAATTCATTCATCACTTTATTCCAATGTTCGCTGTAGGGAGGCGCCGCCTGTTTCCATAATTTACCAGCTTCTTCAAAACGGTTCTGTTCATTGGCATAATTATAATTAAGCGGATAATTCTGTATGGTTTTATCTGTGAACAATGCTTCAGGCAAACCATACCAATGCTCCATGCTGGTAAGTCCTGCCCTTGCGGAGTTCAATACATTCCATCTTGCTACATTCAATTGTGCATGGTGACAGGCTGACCGCAACCCTGATTTTTTATTTTCCTGCAAAGCCGCCTGCATGATCTCAGGGGCTGCACCAAAAAATTTTATTCCATCTGCGCCCTTCTTTGCATTTTCTATTACCCATTCAGTAGCCTGTTCAGGTGTAGATATTGGCATCTTGCTTCCCTGTCCAAAAAATGTATATGCAAAAATGCGTGGAGCTGTGATAAGATTCTGTGCACTTTTTTGTTTTTCATCCAACACCCAATCAAGTCCATTACCGCAACCAGGATCACGGATGGTAGTAATTCCATGAGCCATCCAGAGTTTGAAAACATATTCTGCATTAGCGCCTTGATCTGCTCCACCAATATGGCCATGCATATCAATAAATCCCGGAAGAAGATACATGCCTTCGCAATTCAATTCTTTGCCACCCTCTTTTAATTGCGGACGTTTTTTTACATCAACAGGCATACCCGGACTACCAACATTGTCAATAGAAACGATCCTGTTTTTTTCTACAACAATATCAACAGGGCCAATGGGCGGAGCTCCTGTTCCATTGATAAGAGTCACCCCCCTGATGATAAGTTGTGTCCATGGCCCCTCACCTTCTTTCTTTTCCGGGGCTTTGATTACCTGTGCAAATAAGAAATTGCAGCAAGAAATAAATACTGCGGCAGATATAATTTTTCTCATAAAGCAGCTTCATGTTTCAACCAAATTACAAATAAACTATGCCCCGGCAATTTTCCCGGTAACTTTTCCCTATTACCAGCGTCTCAGGGTTAATGGTTGTTAAAAAAGATTAAAAATAGTTTTGATTTGGCTGCTATACGAAAATGGTCGTATATTCGGGTCTAAATACTGAATTCTATGTCAACTCCAAAATTGATAAAACCCACCGAAAGCGAATTGGAAATATTGCAGATCCTTTGGACAAAAGGTTTGGCCACTGTTCGTGAAGTGCACGAAGAATTGGCCGGCATAAAGGATGTGGGTTACACCACCACTCTTAAATTAATGCAGATCATGAATGAAAAAGGCATTGTGAAAAGAGACGACTCGATGCGTACCCATGTGTACCAGGCAGCGGTGAACAAGGAAAGAACACAAAAACATTTATTGAGTAAGATGATAGATAGTTTATTCGGAGGCTCAACTACCCAGTTAGTGATACAGGCATTGGGAGAAGGCAGTCATAAAGCCAGCCCCGAAGAACTGGAAAAGATTCAGGCATTACTCAATGATCTGAAAAAACAGTAAATACTAATCATTACCTGCATGGGCCAGACTAACTTTTTACAGGCATTGGGATGGGCTGTTCTAAACAGTTTATGGCAGATGGCATTTTTATGGGTCATATACCAGCTTGCTACAGGATTCATCAAAAAAAGAGCAGCACAAAAAAGCTTGCTTGCTGTTATCTTCCTGCTGACCGGTTTTTCATGGTTTCTTTATACATTCTTTTCCATACTCAGCAGTCATTCTTCTGACATGATAATCATTTCATCAGGCTTAGTGAGTGCAGGCGGCAATGAAAAGCTTAATAACTGGTTGCACAACACACTGCCCGTTGCTTCTCTTATTTACCTTTCATTATTGGCGCTGCCGGTATTGCACTTTATAAAAAATTACCGTTATGTTCAATTGATTCGTCATTATGGTTTAAGCAAGATAAATGTGCAGTGGAGAATATTTGTGCAAAAGCTAAGTGCACAAATGGGTATTAATAAGCCGGTGCATATATGGATGTCAGAATTGGTTTCCTCTCCCGTTACAATTGGTTACCTGAAACCGCTAATATTGATCCCTCTTGCAGCCATTAACCATTTAACGCCACAGCAATTAGAAGCAGTTATTTTACACGAACTCTCGCATATCAGGCGTTACGATTATTTGATAAACCTGGTCATCAATTTTATACAAACTATTCTTTATTTCAATCCTTTCGTAAAGGCCTTTGTAAAAACTGTGGAACGGGAAAGAGAAAAAAGCTGTGATGAAATGGTGATTCAGTTTCAATATGACCCGCATGATTACGCTACGGCCTTACTGATTCTGGAAAGATCCAATCACCTGTATAAACCACTGGCAATTGCTGCTGCAGGAAAAAAGAATGACCTGTTGCATCGTGTTGAATTGATACTCGGCGTTCATAAAAAGCCGGTTGTTTCTTTTAATAAACTGGCAGGTTTATTTGCCGGATTCCTTTGTATTATTGCTATAAATGCCTTGCTGATATTGTCAAAACCGGTGAATGGCAACCATAGTATGGCTTTTAGCGGTATCCCTTCTCCTTTTTATTTCGTTCCTTTTGATAACAGCGCAGGCTCAGATGCAGTTACCAATGAAAAAAAATCTTCTGCTGTACAAAATCATTTACGGCAAAATGTTTCAAAGAATAAACCGGTTACACATCCGTCAACACCTGCTGAAAATGCAGTGCCAGGGGTTGCTGATCCTTTCTTTGTTAATGTCAACTATGAACCTGTTGAAGCTCAAACTTTGAAAAATTACCAGGAAGAACAGGTAAAACAAGTTATTGAAACATCTAAAAAAATTCTGGAAAATGCTCAATGGAAATCAGTAGAAAAAAATATTGCCGATGTGCTTACTCAAAAAGTAAAAGACCAGTTACATACAGAATACCAAAAGGAACTGGATAAGTTTGACTGGAAAAAGTGGGAGGATAAACTTCGCCTCGCTTATAACAATGTGGACTGGGAAAAAATAAACGACCAGTTGGGAAAAGCTGTTGACCGGATCAGGCTTGACAGTTTGCAGATAGTATATAATAATGCTGCCGCCGGGCTTGCACTTGTACAGCAGCAACTTTCTGAAAACAATCTTAATGGTATTCCCGATACCGATATTACATTGAAAGAAGTAGAGCAAAAGAAACTGGAAATCCTAAAGACACTGAACAATCTTAAAGCCTTAAGAACTAAAAAAATCATTCACTTATAAGTGTGGAAAAACAAATTTTCTGCCTACCAGTTGCATCTGGGGCAGGCTTCGCTGTACTTATTACCCAGCAGGAAGCCCACTACAATTTCATGAGTACCGCGGCTGACAGTGTTCAGGTTCGTTGTAGTAAAATCATAGGCATAACCAACATTGAAGGTATTTCCAATATTTAATCCAGCCATCGCTGCATAACCATTCTGGTAACGATAACTGCCGCCGATCCACATAAGATCACGGTACTGCAACTTCAAATTCGCTTCCGGCTGAAAACCATTGTCAGAAGATCCGTTGATGTATTTAACCATCAGGGAAGGAATCGCATTGATATCGTCTGATAATAAGAAGCGATACCCTGCTGTAAAAAAAACATGCGGGATCAGCCTTCCTTTGGTGATGATGGCTGCATCATCTGCAAAAGATAGTTTCTGCGGTATCACCTGCTGGGCCGATAAACCAATAAAATAATCACGGGAATAAAGCCACAGGCCAACGCCGAGATCAGGTCTCAGTCTGTTTAGTTCGCCGCTGATAGCAGCCCCGGTGGCAGGATCGCTGGGATCGCCGCCGCCAAAATCATTTTTCGATTTGTCTATTCCAACAATGGTTACACCGGCTGAAAAACCGGCTGCAAGATTGGTTGTTGCATTTAATCCAAGATGATAAGCATAGGTTGCATCTGCTGTAAAACGATTATAGCTTCCAGTTTTGTCATTAACCACGGTAAGTCCTATTCCATGATGTGGCGCTGCTGCAGTATAATTTTCCCAATAATATCTTCCTCTTGGGTTTTGCCCGGGAATGTCGTATGATGTAGCAGATGTTCTGTAATCCTTTTTACCCAATGGCCCATGAATAGTTAAATATGCAGTCCGGGGAGCTCCATTCAATCCCATCCATTGATCTCTTGCACTAAGTTTAACATCAGTGTAATTTTCAATTCCGCTTATGGCAGGATTTAAAATGTAATTGTTGAGGATGTATTGTGTATAATGAGGCCGCTGTTGAGCCTTCATATTTATTCCGGCCAAAATCAAAATCGATATGAAATAATACTTTTTCATTCTTAGCGGATTATATCAACATAACCGGCCATTATTTTACGGCCATTTTTCGGGTTTACAATATAATAATAAGTGCCCAGGGGCGCCTGCTTGCCATTGATTGTTCCATCCCACGGATTACTGTAACCTACAGAATGAAATATTAACTGCCCGTAACGGTTATATATTTCCACAGTGGCGCCGGGATAACTTTCCAAATACCCTATCTCCCACCGGTCATGCACTCCATCACCATTCGGACTGAAAATATTCGGAATGATCGGGAACTTCAGCACTTTGACAAAAACCTGGTCAGATGCGCTGCATCCTTTATCCGTTGTAACAGTTAACGTATAAGTAATATCATCCGGAGGCGAAGATACTGTATTAGGAATAATTGGATTATTCAAACCTGTCGCAGGTGTCCATAAATATGTAACAGGCATGCCGGCATTTACCGCAGGTGTTAATGTAACGAAGCCACCTTCCAATACTACTTTATCAGGACCTGCATTAACAGGCGGATATGGGTTTGAGAAAACAGTCTGGGTATAAGTGGTACTTGGGCAACCCCAGCTGTTGACTATAAATAAACTTACAGTGTAAGTACCAACAAAACTATACGTATAATTGAATGCGGGAATATTTCTCACATTACCATCGCCCATGGTCCAGTTCCATTGCGAAATAGTTCCATCCAGCGGGTTACTGTTATCAGTAAACCTGAACGGGCTGCCAATGCATACATCCGTTTTATCAACATTGAATAAAGCAAGCGGCTGTGGGTGAATGCTATTCAAAATTATGGTAGTGTCATACACACAACCTGAACTGCTGGTTACCTGCAGGTTTACATTGAATGGGCCTGTGCCTACATAACTGTGTGATGGATTAGTTGCAGTTGAAGTATTTACAGGTCCGCTGCCCGGATCGCCGAAGTTCCATAAATAATTCATTGGCGTTCCATCTGCAATGGTCGAAAGATTAGTGAATGTAACATTCGCATTGGGCAGGCATGATACTGCCGGTGTGCTGAAGTTTGGTTTCGGCAGCGGGTTAATAATTACATTGATCACTTTCTGCACACTGTTGCACCCGTTGCTTGTTCGTACAATAAGTTTTACTGCATAAGTGCCGTAATTGGTAAATGTATGTGTAAATGGAGCGCCGGTTGTTCTTACTAAAATCGGCGAACCGTCTGCAAAATCCCATGTCCATGTAGTAAGTGTGCCCACGGGTGTATTAGAATTATCGCTGAATGTAACCGCCTGTTTTTCGCATGCAGGTGTTGCAAAAGAAAAGTCAGCTAATGGAGGTTGCCATACTGTTATTGTTTTTGACATGGTATCTACACAACCACCTGCCGTAGATGTAAAGCTGTAAAGAATAGTATAAGTGCCTGGCCCAACTGATGCAGGATTAAAAATTCCACCAGGTGTAACACCCGGTCCGCTGAATACTCCTGTTCCCGGCACTCCACCAATTTCACTCGCCTGTGTTATCTGGAATGGAGCAGCATCAAGACAAGTGGGCGGCATATTATTGAACTGAACCAGGGGAGCTGCATTTACAATAATAGTTTTAATACTGTCATCTACACAGGTACCGCCTGAATAAGCCCTGTAACGGATGGTGAATGGCCGTGTGAGCGGAACCTGGAAATTGGGATAAAGATGTTTGTATATTTTACCGGGGAAAGGCGAATTATCCGTCTGAAATACTGCAGGCGCACCTACATTATCCCAGTATATTTCTATTTT
>JAHEZF010000339.1 GCA_023251215.1 Sphingobacteriales bacterium
AGCATTGGCAAGCAGGTTGGCATTCGTTCCTCCAAATGTTGACACGACAATCAAACCTGCAATGATACCTCCTCCAATATTTCCCAGCACTACTCCAATCGCATAACTGGCAACCAATTTGGATGTTGCCATCGTATCAATAGACAATACATACATATAAGAAAGAGTAACGAGAACGTAAATGAGGATGCATATCCATAAACCAATGATCAGGCTGCGGGTAATATTGCGCTGAGGATTTTTTATTTCCCCGGCAACCATATTTAAATTATTCCAGCCATCATATGCAGCAAAAGCACCGGTAGTAGCAGCCATAAATGCACCTAATAGTTTCCAGCCGCTAAGATCAAAGCCGGGAGCATTAGTAATAAAATTTTTTACATTTCCTTTCCCGGAAAATAATATTCCTACAACCAATATCAGAATTACGGCCACTTTCAATACGGTCGCAAGAAATTGTATTGCATCACTTGATCGTACACTTATATAGTTTACCAATGTTAGAAACAAGATCATCAGGATTCCTAATGACTTTACGCCAAAATTCTGCAAAGGAAATATATCACCAAGCAAAGGAATATGCAATACAACAGATTGCTCTGTTGCTGCACTAAAATGAGGAAGTGAAATAAAATATCCGGCATACGATGCAAATACAAATCCAGCAGCGGCAATCGCAGCCGTATTGACAACAGCGATGCTTCCCCATCCATATAAGTAAGCAACAAGATCACCAAATGCATAACGCAAGTAAACATATTGCCCGCCGGTTTCGGGAAACATCGTTCCCAATTCGGCATAAGCCATTGCACCAAACATACTCACGATTCCAGCTACTACCCATACAATAATGATCATATAGGGAGAACTCAATTGTGCGGCCATTGTTGCCGGCTTCATAAAAATATTGCTGCCGATTACACTTCCGATCACTAATGTGGTAGCTGACCAAAGACCGATGGTTTTGGCAAGTTGGGGTGAAGACATGCAGTGATTTTAATAATCATTGAAAATAGTAAAATGATTTGATTTAATCACTTTGAAATCTTCATCGGGGACAAGCATAGACCAAATGAAGGAAGTAATATTAACCGGGCTCAGTTAATCTTCTCACCATTCAATGTTATTTTTTTATCAGGCGTTTTGAAACTATCCTGCAAATCCACTGATATTTTATTTTGATCAAAATGAAAGGTCATTATTTCTGTATGCGGGCTATCAATATACCGAAGTTGTGTTTGCAATGTTGAATTTCCTGTCCACCGGTAAGCTCCGGCAATTTGCGAGGCGCCTAGCCCGGCAAAATGATTTTTTGCCGCCGCAACTAAAGATGGACCCAGCATGTTGGTTTTTCCCTCTATCCATTTTCCATCTCCAAAATTAAAAATGTAAGAATCGGAAGCAGTTTTTAATGTAAGAGTGATAATATGATTTTTATCGCTGAAAGAAACTCTTTCTATTTTTTGAGGATTAGATTCCATAGCGAAATTTTTACCAGAAATAGTGGGTGCCGAAAATGAGATATCCGTTGGAAGCAAGCGTAGCTTTAATGATGCTAATCTCTTTTTCAAAATTGCGGCATCATTTTTATTTAATGTCGATTTATCAACTTGCATAGCTGGTAATAAAAACTCCCATACAAGATTTAGCTCGCCCTGCATATCTGTTGTTTCAGAAGTGATGGCGATCACAGCATCTTCTTCAGGTAACACTAAACAATACTGACCAAAAGCGCCGTCACCCCGAAATGAATTATGCCTGCTGCGCCAAAACTGATAGCAATAACCCTGTCTCCAATCACTTGAATCTTTTCTTTCCTGAGACATTCCCGGTGCATTTTCAATTTTAAATGTCGTCGCCTCTTCCATCCATGATGCAGGTAATATCTGTTTCCCGTTCCATTTACCTTTTTGCAAATACAATAGCCCAAACTTTGCAATGTCTTCTGTTTTCACTCTCAGTCCCCAACCACCAACATTAATGCCATTCAGATCAGTTTCCCAATCCACTCCTTGTATACCTAATGGCTTAAATAAACGTGGTGTGAGATAATCAATAATTTTTTGTCCTGTTACTATTTGCACAATTGCAGATAACATATATGTCGAAGCAGAGTTATACAAAAATTCTGATCCTGGCTTTTTAAGAATCGGTGTAGCAAAAAAAGTCTTTATCCAATCATTGGTTATTATAACGGTGCCTGTAGGATCAGGCGCCTGACCTACTGACATGCTGATTAGGTCTTTGATAGTTAAGTTAGAAAGATAGTCGCTTAAAGTATCGGGCAATTTATCAGGGAAAAAAGAAATGACGTTATCATTTACACTTAACTTCTTTTCTGCTACAGCAAAGCCAACGGCTGTTGAAGTAAAACTTTTACTGAGAGAATACAATGTATGTTTCAAATTGGGGCGATAAGGATTCCACCAGCCTTCAGCAATTACTTTTCCATGGCGAAGTATTATAATGCTGTGCATCTCATGCTTGCTGTTTGAAATAGCATCAAGGAAACTTATTATTCCTTTTGAAGATACCCCATGGGCTTCAGGTGTGCTCCGCGGAAGTGGTTGAGAAATTAATTGTACGCTAAG
>JAHEZF010000340.1 GCA_023251215.1 Sphingobacteriales bacterium
AGCATAACGGCCTTTATCAACAATGCCAAACAATTGAGCGAAAAATTATCGGCTCTTGAACTGCAAAAAACCATTGATTCTATTCATTCCGTGCTGACACAAATGAAAGCAACGATAGTGAAGATCACCAACAACGATGGCACATTTGGAAAACTGATCAATGAAAAAGAGATTTATGATAACCTGAACAAGACCATTCTCAGCTTTGAAATACTGGCAGACGATATCCGAATACATCCCAAACGTTATTTTGGTAATGTGTTATTTAACAGAAAAGATAAAACAGGGCCGCTAACTTCGCCAATAAAGAAGAAAGACACTATTCCCGGCGGAGGCAACTGATGCGATACATAAAACTATTTTACTGGTTATTTTTTCCCGGGCTGCTCGTATGTCCTCATACTTCTTTTACCCAGGTGCCGGAACAGATTCCCAAAACCACTACTTCTGTTGCAGAAGATACCATGGTCACTGTTGAAATTTTGCAGGGCGTCCGTAAGTTGGAATTCAGAAAGCTGAATGATTCAACTCAATTGCAGATACTGGCCGGCAATGTAAAACTGAAACAAGGCAATACTCTTTTTGACTGCGACAGTTGTGTGATCAATAACAACAGTAACACTTTTGAAGCCTGGGGTCATGTTCATATCAACGATTCTGATACTGCCAATGCATTTTCAAATCACCTCCTGTATATTATCAATAAAAAGATAGCTTACCTCGATGGCGGGGTTACTCTTACCGACGGAAAAGGATCTCTTACCACTCCCGACCTGGAATATGATGTAGACACCAAGATCGGTATTTATAAAAATGGAGGTAAGGTGATCAATAAAAAATCGGTGCTTACCAGCAAAGAAGGTTATTATTATACCGATTTGAAAGACATTTATTTCAAGGGAAACGTAGAATTAAAAGATCCGGCTTATTATATTAAAACGGATTCTCTCCTTTATAATACGGAAACAGAAACAACCCGGTTCATCGCTGAAACATTCATAAAGGATAGCAGCGGACGGACAATAGAAACAAAAGAGGGTTATTATAACATGAAAACCGGAAAAGCAGAATTTGGACAGCGGCCCATTATTCATGATGGAAAAACAACGATCATAGCCAACAGAGTTGCTTTTGATGACAGCAGTGGCACTTCAGAGGCAGAAGGACATGCAGTAATAGTAGATTCTGTACAGGGAACAACTATTCTTGCAAACAAGATATTCAGGAATAATAAAACGGACGCAGTCCTGGCTACCGGAAAACCATTGATGATAGTGAAGCAGGATAAAGACTCCATATATATTACTGCCGATACATTGTTCTCCGCCCGGCTATCAGATCTATATGGAAAAAAAGATTCAGTAGTAAAAGACACGGTTAAAGGGACCCAAGTGGTAAACATAAATGAAAAAGACAGCAGCAACCGGTATTTTGAGGCTTACCATCACGTCCGCATTTTTTCTGATTCTTTACAGGCAGTATCCGACAGTCTTTTTTATTCATTTAAGGATTCAATATTCCGGTTATATGATGATCCGGTTATCTGGGCCAAAGACAGCCAGGTAACCGGCGATACTATTTTGCTTTATACAAAAAACAAAAAGGCAGACCGGATGAAAGTATTTGAGAAAAGTTTCCTTGTGAATAAACTGGATCCTGAGATCTTCAACCAGGTGCGGTCCACCCGCATGGATGGATACTTTAAAGATGGCACAATTGATTCAGTTCGTGCCGCCGGTTTTGCCGAATGTATTTATTTCATACAGGATGAAGACAGCGCCTATAGCGGTATTAATGAATCAAAATCAGACCTGCTGGATATTTATTTTGTTAACCAGGAATTAAACAAAGTTGTTTTCCGCAGCAGCGTAACCGGCACCGTCTGGCCCATCAAACAAAAAGATCCTAAGGAAATGCGCTTGCAAAATTTCAGGTGGCTGGAAGAAAGAAGACCGAAAACAAAATTTGAGTTATTTGAGTGAGTGGGAAGTTGTTGGTTGCTGGCCTGCCCACCGAAGATTTATCGAAGGTGGGTTACTGGTTGTGTGAAGTTGTGTCATTACGATATTAAATGCCGAACAACCGTTGCTGTAAAATATATACAACCGCCCCGGCAATATATCCCAGCAAAGCAAGCCATCCTATCTTTTTAAGGTACCAGAAGAAATTAATATTTTCCAGCCCCATTGCTGCAATACCAGCTGCCGAACCAATGATCAGAATACTGCCTCCTGTTCCGGTACAATAAGCAATAAACTCCCAGAAATAATGATCAGTTGGAAATACTTCAAGGCTGTACATTCCCTGCGTGGCCGCTACTAAAGGAACATTGTCAACTACAGATGATAAAAGCCCAATGCTGCCGGCAATGATATTTTGATCTTTAAGACTCTTATCCATCCAGCCGGCCACAGCCTGTAATTGTTGTGTTGCTTCCAGCGCCGAAACAGCCAGCAGGATGCCCAAAAAAAATAAAATAGTAGGTGTATCAATTTTGCGCAGCGCATAAGCCACTGTAAAATTCTTTCTGTCCTCATCATCTTTGCCGCTATGAATGGTTTCCGTTATCATCCACATCAAACCAAGACCC
>JAHEZF010000075.1 GCA_023251215.1 Sphingobacteriales bacterium
TGAATAAAATAAGTATGCCATAAATTAAAATTATGGCATACCTCCTCAAAATTCTCATAAACTCAAACTCCATCCTTCTCTGTAATCTCTTTTTACAAACTGATTGGCTTCATCAAAATTGGTGACTTTCATGTTGGCTGCATCCCAAAGAAGTTTTTTGCGGCCCAGGTATTTATCCTCCCACCCTTTCAGGTTTGGATTTTTCATCATCCAACTGCGAATGGCAAGATTGCCCATCAAAATGCTTTCGGTAAATGGTCCTGCATATTCAAATGGTGAACTGGTAGTGGCCTTGCCATAACCGGCGATGCAGGCATTTACCCATTGCAGATAATGACCTTCCGGCACTCTTTTAATGGTTTGTTCAGGCAGCCTTTTATCCTGCATTAATATCGTCGGTAATAATCTTGGATTCGCTCCGTAACAATCCATTAATAATTTCCCTTTGGTTCCAATCAATAACACACCGCCATCCCAGTTGCCAAATGATTCCTCTGGTAATAATTCATCGGGACGTTCAGGCAATAAACCGCCATCATGCCAGGATACTTTGATATTTCCCTCACCGTCATTTTTTGGATAATTTAAATGAATGATGGAAGCTGGCGGACAAGCATCAGTGTTTTGTGTATCATTCCACATTTCTTTCCAAACAGTGCCCACGCTGCATTCGGCAGAATCAGGATAATCTATCGGCAATATTCTGAAAACAGGATCCATGATGTGGCATGCCATATCGCCCAATGCCCCTGTACCAAATGCCCACCAACCTCTCCATTTAAAAGGTAAATAAGCGGGATTGTAATCAATATATTTGGCAGGACCCAGCCATAGATTCCAGTCCAATTCTTTTGGAACTTTAAATTTGCCCGTAGGAGTAGGAATACCCTGTGACCATACCGGCCGGTTGGTCCATGCATGAGCTTCATATACATTTCCAATCATTCCGGCATCATATATCTCTTTTGCTATGCGGACACCATCGCCTGAACCGCCCTGGTTGCCCATTTGCGTTACCACTTTATATTTCTTTGCCGCCTGGGCCAATATCCTTGCTTCATAAATGTCATGTGTAAGGGGCTTTTGTGTATAAACATGTTTGCCCATCTGCATGGCAGCAAGTGTGGCAGCGGCATGGCAATTATCAGGAGTAGAAATGGAACAGGCATCAAAATTTTTATTTTCTTTCGACAGCATTTCCCTGAAGTCCTTATAATAATTAGCTTTTTCAAAACGCTTACGGGAATTTGCAGCCTGCCGGTCGTCCACATCACATAAGGCCACAATATTTACATTGGGGCTTTTGGCAAATTCTATCAGGTCGCCCTCACCTTTGCCGCCAACTCCTATTCCCGCAATATTCAATTTATCGCTTGGTGCAATAAAACCTCTGCCCAGCACATGGCGGGGGACTATAAAAAAACTACCGCCAAGAATAGCTGTATTGCGGATAAAATACCGGCGGGAAAGCTTGTTATTTTTCTTCTTATTATTCATAACGAAATTTTACATTAAGTTAAACTGAACAAAAGGAATCATCAAAAATTTGTTGACGTTTAACCGGGTTTGCCAACTAATCTTTAGTTTACAGGAAAATTGAAGATATGATGATCAGTTGGGATGATTTTGAAAAAGTGGATATGCGGGCAGGAACCGTCATCGAAGTGAATGATTTTCACAAGGCCAAAAAGCCGGCGTATCAACTAATAATTGATTTTGGAGCTGAGATCGGCATTAAAAGATCATCAGCACAGATCACTGTTCATTATAAAAAAGAAGACCTGCTGCACCGCCAGGTGATCGCCGTTATTAATTTTCCTCCTAAAAAGATTGCTGATTTCACAAGCGAATGCCTGGTGCTGGGTGTGTATGATGAAAACAATGATGTAATTTTATTACAGCCAGAGCGACTCGTTAAAAACGGGATGAAAATTGGCTGACAATGCCTGAAGTTTACAGTACATATTACCATTCTCCTGTAGGTCTTTTGAAAATAATCGGTACAGCTGATTATATCAGCGAGGTTTCCTTTCACGATACCACACAAAAGTCTGAAGGCAAGAAAAGGAATTTTCCTCCGCTGATGATTCAGTGTGTAGAGCAGCTTATTCAATATTTTCAGGGAGAAAGAAGAGTATTTGATCTTCCTCTTAACCAATCAGGAACAGCATTTCAACATGAAGTTTGGAATGAACTGATGCAAATACCGTTTGCAAAGACCATCAGCTATCATGAGCTGGCAAGAAGAACGGGCGATACTAAAGCTACAAGAGCTGTAGCAAACGCAAACGGGAAAAACAATATTGCTATTATCGTTCCCTGTCACAGGGTTATAGGTTCTAACAAAGAATTAGTGGGCTATGCCGGGGGACTGTGGCGAAAAAAATGGTTACTGGAACATGAATCGAAAGTGGCGTACGGGGTACAGACACTATTCTAGTTGCTGGTCACTGGTTACTGGTTCTCAATGTTGAAAATAGTTTTTTAACAGGAAGTGTCCTGTAACCAAAAACCAGTAACCAGCAACTAAATCAACTCTTCACTCGTAAAAGCGAAAGGCAACAACAGGCTGACAGTTTTGATTACAAAAACTTTTCCTTCAAGTCCTCCAAGTATCAAACGAATTGGCTTTTTCAATCTTGTTTCGTACTCAAGCAATGCCTGGCGGCACATACCACATGGAGATATGGGATGATCGCTTTTTATATTCTGGCTGCTATAACTGATGGCGATACTTTCTATTTCTACATTGGGATGGATAGTGGCAACAGTTCCCAGCAAGACTCTTTCAGCACAAATACCTACAGGGTAAGATGCATTTTCCTGGTTGGTACCCGCGACTATTTCACCGTTAGCCAGCATAGCTACCGCCCCGACATAAAAATTAGAATAAGGCGCATAAGCCTCTTTTGTCGCAGACCTTGCCTCTGTCAGCAACCATGCATCCCGTTCTGTTAGTTCACTACTATCGTTATAAAGATCGTAGTGAAATTCAAATTTATTTTCTGTCATTTGTTAACGTTATCAGATAATAATGCCCCTGAAAATTATCAAGGGCATTTAAAGTTAGTTTATTTTACAATCCGGAACAACCGTTTCCATCTGGGTCCTTTATCCCAACTAAACCATATCAGCCAGGCTTTACCCACAATCCGGTCTTCAGGAACAAAACCCCAGTAGCGGCTGTCCTGCGACCCCTGCCGGTTATCACCCATCATCCAGTAATAATCCATTTTAAAACTGTAATCGGAAACTTCTTTTCCATTCAGGAAAAATTTACCGTCTTTTTTAAAGAAATCATTTTTTTCATACACCCGTATGGCCCTTTCATAAACAGAATAAGCAGAATCATTCAGGTTTATTGAACCTCCTTTTTTAGGTATCCAGACAGGACCAAAATTTTCACGGCTCCAGTTATGAAATGTATCATAAGGAAAGACGCCACCATAGCCCAACTGGTAAGTAGAATCTACTACAATTGAATTAGCCAGTCCATTCTTCAGCATTTTATCCTTTGCTTTTGCTGTCAGGAACATACTGTATTCACCTTGTTTGTTGCCGGTAAGATTGTATTCCCCTTTATCAAAATCAATATCATATTCCTCTTTCATAATATCCTGGTCAAGCGGCTGACCATTTGTGGTAACTATATAATGTAATTGGGAATTAGGTGGCGGCTCCTGCTTTATCCCGTTTGCATAAACTATGTCATTCTTTACTTCGATGACATCCCCGGCAATACCTACACATCGCTTAATATAATTATCAGACTTATCAGCCGGGTGAACAACCACCGGATAATTATCGGGATCATTTAAAACCATTTGATCATCTTTTGATCCCATAGCTGCCCTTCGTTTAATATCATAATACGGATTGGCAGATTCAAAATCGGTGGCATGAATTACGGTATCACCTGCAGGAAAATTGAATACCACCACATCATTTCGCTTTGGCGAAGATGCAAACCACCGGATATAGGGGATCTTTAACGCTTCTGAATAAGATTTCCATTTGGTACCGGGAATATAGTTATGGATAAATGGAATTGACAATGGAGTGTTAGGAATGCGGGGACCGTAACTGAATTTGCTTACAAATAAAAAATCTCTCACCAGCAATGTTTTTTCCATTGATGGTGATGGTATGGTGTAAGCCTCAAAAACAAAAGTGCGGATAAGTGTAGCGGCTACAATGGCAAAAATGGCGGCATCCACCCATTCCCGCCAGTTTTTCTTTTTATGTTTTTTTACAGCATCTGGTCCGATAAATTTTGGGTCTTCTTTGTAAGCGATATAGGGAAAATAAAATGGCGCCAACAAGGAAGCTAATGTATGTTGTCCTAACGAAAACTTGCCAAATACCTTTGCAAATTCAATAAATATCCCCGGGCTGATGAACCAGCCTACTACAGGAATGAATTGCCAGAACACCCAATGTTTCGGACGTTTTGCCAGCTCCTGTATTACCCAGGTATTATAAAAAGGAATATATGCTTTCCATGATGCAGTGCCTGCTTTGGCAAACAACTTTGCAAAACCAAAGGATGGAAGAAAAACTATCAGGGTACTAATAAAGTAAACGATGAGTAAATGTTGTAGTGGCATGTATGTATTTTGTAACCGGCAAAATTATCATTATTATCTGCGTCTCAAAATTTTAATATTCAAAGTTTTGCTAAAGGTTTTTTGGTTGCTGGTTTCTGGTTGCTTGTTACTTGTTACTGGTTGCGGGTTATTCTAAATGAAAAATCTTTTACAAATTAAAACTACCTGAAACCAGTGACCATCAACCAGCAACTATTTTGGCATCACATAATTTTTTACATCTTCAGTTGTAATATTTTTGGCGGAAAGAATGACAAGTCGCTCCACTACGTTGTGCAATTCACGGATGTTACCTGTCCAGTTATAGTCTTGCAATAAATTTATTGAATCAGCATCAATAACCTTTTTTGCTACGCCATATTCGGCGCATATATCTTCCAGGAACTGATCTACAAGTAAAGGAATATCATCACGTCTTTCATTCAATGAGGGAACATGGATCAATATCACACTAAGCCGGTGATAAAGATCAAGTCTGAAGGCCTTTGTTTCTACCTCTTTCAAAAGATCTTTATTGGTGGCAGCAATCACCCGTACATCCACAGTAATATCCTTATCAGCCCCCACCCTTGTAATTTTTCCTTCCTGTAATGCACGAAGCACTTTTGACTGCGCATTGGCGCTCATATCTCCTATCTCGTCTAAAAATAAAGTACCGCCACTGGCCTGTTCAAATTTTCCAATTCGTTGTTTGATGGCTGAAGTAAAAGAACCTTTCTCATGACCAAACAGCTCACTTTCTATCAACTCACCGGGAATAGCCGCACAATTCACTTCCACCATTGGCCCGCTGGCACGGTTACTTTTTTCATGTATCCACCGTGCTACTAATTCTTTTCCTACACCATTATCACCGGTAATAAGAATCCGGGCATCAGTAGGCGCTACTTTCTCAATTGTTTCTTTGATCTTTTTGACAGGGATTGATTCGCCGATCATATTCTGCACCCTGTTCACTTTTCTTTTCAACACTTTGGTCTCTGAAACAAGGCTGCTGCGGTCCATTGCATTGCGGATGGTAATGAGCAGGCGGTTCAGGTCAGGTGGTTTTGAAATAAAATCGAATGCACCTTTCTTTACTGCTTCTACGGCGGTTTCAATATTGCCATGGCCGGAGATCATGATGATGGGTATATCAGCATTTGATTCAGATGCTTTCTGCAAAAAATCAATGCCATCAAGCTTTGGCATCTTGATGTCGCATAACACCAGGTCATAATTTTTTTCTTTGAATTTTTTAAGTCCTTCTTCTCCGTCAGCGGCTTCTTCTATTTTATAGCCTTCAAATGATAAGATCTCCGATAAGGTTTTACGGATCGATTTTTCATCGTCAATGATCAATATTTCTGCCATTAAAAGTTCGGTTTGTTCCATAAAAGTAAATGATTTGAGGAGAAGCATGGCAATAACAATGCCGGAGAAAAAGCCTCATCCCTCTTATCCCTTCTCCAATGGAGAAGGGACGGTACTGTATTACTGATCCGAGCTTAATATCTACCACATCAACTACAGAATATGATTCAACACAAAAAGTTTGTTGATTTGAAAATTCTTCCAATGAAATAATGAAAGAAAAACTGAAATGAATTTTCTTCTTTATGGGTCTGTGTTTAGCAAGTCTTCCCGCCTGTGGCGGGAGAGATTTATGCCAAAGGCATCCCTTTGGGAGAGGGGCTTTGCTTTTAAAAAATAAAGGCCGGGTAGAAACCCAGCCTCGTTTTTAAAATCCAATATCCTATGAAAAACCATAACAAAGATGCGGGGAAATAATGGGAAACGATGCACTACAACCGAAAATATTTTTTCAGTTCTAAAATCCTGGCGGAGATTGTAAGTAAGGGCGCATTATTTATGTAAATACATCACTTCTTTTACCAGTTTTACAGTCCTTGGCACATCGGGCAAAGCGGCTGAAACAAGATTAGGAGCATAATGCAGCGGAGCATCAGCTGCGGTGATGCGACGGATCGGTGCATCCAGGTAATCAAACCCTTCCTTTTGTATCCGGTAAGTTATTTCAGACGAAATAGAAGCAAAGGGCCATTGTTCTTCTACAATAACGAGGCGGTTTGTCTTCTTTACACTCTCAAGAATGGTCATCCAGTCTAATGGCCGAATACTGCGAAGGTCAATCACCTCAGCACTGATGCCTTCTTTTTCCAGTTCGGCAGCAGCGCCTGATGCAACTTTCATCATTTTATTATATGAAACAATTGTAATATCCCGGCCGGATCTTTTAATATCTGCTTTACCCAGTTCAATATAATATTCCTCCTCAGGCACTTCAGTTTTGTCACCATACATTACTTCACTTTCCATAAATATTACAGGGTCTTCTTCATACCGGATTGATTGTTTCAGCAAACCCTTGGCATCATATCCATTACTGGGAGAAACCACTTTAAGGCCGGGAATATTGGCGTATAAGCTTTCAAATGCGGTTGAATGCTGGGCTCCCAACTGTCCTGCTGAACCATTAGGCCCTCGAAATACAATTGGACACGAAATCTGACCACCACTCATTGCCAGCATCTTAGAGGCAGTATTGAGAATTTGATCTAAAGCCAGTACAGCAAAATTCCAGGTCATAAACTCTACAATTGGGCGAAGTCCATTTTGGGCTGCACCTACACCTAATGCCGTAAAACCTAATTCAGATATTGGCGTATCAATAACTCTTTTCGGTCCAAACTCATCCAACATACCCTGGCTTACTTTGTAAGCCCCATTATACTCAGCCACTTCTTCTCCCATCAGGAAAACACGGTCATCCCTCCTCATTTCTTCATTCATTGCTTCCCGCAGAGCTTCACGGAATGGGATCGATCTGGCCATTTTTCTTTTCT
>JAHEZF010000076.1 GCA_023251215.1 Sphingobacteriales bacterium
AATTTGGGTCCCCAATCCCAACCAAAATGATATTGCGCTTTACGCACATAAGCCCGTGGATTATCCGGTATCACAAATGGCAGGTCTTTCTTGGCCAATGAATCAACAACATTCTGCGCCGATTGAAACACAATCTTTAGTTGATTGTCGCCTGAATGTAGAATTGATTTCACATCGGCTCTCCATTGGCGAAACATATTATCTGCTTTCAGTACCAATTTGCCGTTAAGGTAAACCGTAGCATAAGTATCCAGTCCTTCAAAAATCAATTCTGCATGCTTTTGTTTTAAGATAGCCAGATTTACCGAAAAAGAAGTCTTATACTCCCAGTTCTTTTTTTCGATCCATTGCAGTTTTCGCTCGTTGTCGCGGTAAAACGGATCCGGTATCAGTTTGTTATTCAACAAATCGGTATGAACCTCACCGGGAACTGTTGCAGTATTCCATCTTGCGGTTCCCTGTTGCCGAAATTGCCAGCCGTTTTTTAGAACAACAGTGCTATTTTGCGCATGCAGTCCTAAAGACAAATTTGCCAAACAAATGAGGATTAACCAATAAAAAACTTTTTTACATTTCATGTAATTCGGCATTTTAAAAATTTTTACTTTGCTGATTTAACAAAATCAAAACTATTACTTTTTAGGCTTTGGTCCCATATAAAATGTTAATTTTGAACCATCAGTGATATCAGTATGTTTGATAAATAAACTGTTCAGCGGTTTTCCATCTAACAGCACTTTCTGAACATATACATTTTTATCACTTTGATTAATTGCTTCAACCTTAAAACTTTTCCCGTTTTCCAGATTAAGTTCCGCACTGTCCACCAGCGGTGACCCTAGTGCGTAAGCATCAAATCCAGGAGTCACAGGATAAAATCCCAAAGAAGAGAAAATGTACCAAGCACTCATTTGTCCGCAATCATCGTTTCCTCCCAAACCATCAGGAGCTGGTTTGTATTGCATATTCAAGATTCTACGCACTTGGGCTTGCGTTTTCCAAGGCTGGTCAGTCCAATTGTAAAAATATGCCACATGGTGCGCAGGTTCATTTCCATGAACATAGCCACCTATGATTCCTTCTCTTGTAATATCTTCGGTTTCGGCAAAAAAGGAATCAGACAAATCCATGGTAAATAGGGTATCTAATCGGGAAGCAAAAGCTTTTTTTCCACCCATTTTGGCTACTAATGCCGATGGGTTGTGCGGCACGAAAAAACTGTAGTTCCAGCTATTGCCTTCTATAAAACCCTGCCCGTGTGTACTTAAAGGATCAAACTCTTTTTTGAAGCTGCCGTCTGCCAATTTGGGTTGCATAAAACCAGTGACTGTATTAAAATTATTTTGCCAGTTTGTGGAACGTTTTAGAAACTCATCGTACACTTCGGTTTGGTTTAATTTTTTGGCTAACTGGGCGATACACCAGTCATCATAAGCATATTCTAAAGTGTTTGAAACCGATATTCCGCTTTTTTCTGCAGGGATGTAACCCAAATCCATATAATAACCAATACCTTCATAATCGCGGTGCTTTGCAGTAGCGACACAAGCTTTCAAAGCTTCTTTGGCATCGCCAGTGTAGATCCCTTTTATAATGGCGTCCGTGATTACAGATACACTGTGATAGCCGCTCATGCACCAGTTATCATTTGCATAATGTGACCATATTGGCAACATGTGAAGGCTGCTCTGATCATAATGTGCCAGCATGGATTTTACCATGTCATTATTACGTGAAGGCTGTATGATGTTGAAAAACGGATGCAGTGCCCTATAGGTATCCCATAACGAAAAAGTACTGTAATTGGTAAAGCCATTTGCTTTGTGTATTCCTTGATCTAAGCCTTTATATTCACCGTTTACATCTGTATAAACTGTAGGATTTATAAAGGTATGGTACATGGCGGTATAAAAATTCACTTTGACAGCCTCGGGTGCAGAAATCACTATTTTGTTCAACTCTTCATTCCAAGTTGATTGGGCTTGTGCCTTCACTTTTTCAAAATCCCAACCTTTAATCTCTTCCTGCATGTTCTGTAATTCGTTCTCTTGGCTAACGGGGGATAGAGCAAACTTAATTTTTATTTTTTCGCTATCTTGCGTTTTAAAATCAAAATACATTCTTATTTTTTTTCCGGCTATTTCAGGAAAGTTTTTATTCTGATCAAATTTTCCCCAGAAGCCTCTATAGGTTTGTTTGCTCTCGTAATTTTTTTGCCCATATTGAAAGAAAGCTTTAGAGAAAGACATCGCAAAATAAACCGTTTTTGTTCTTGCCCAGCCGTTGCTTTGGCGGTAGCCGGTAATCAGGGTGTCATTAATCACCCTTACATAAGTCCAAACATTCTTGTCATCATAATTATAAATCCCTGCCATTAAATCCAGTATAATGTGACTTTGGTCTGATTTAGGGAAAGTATATTGATGCATGCCAACCCGCGTTGTGGCTGTCATTTCGGCCAATATATTCTCATCATCAAGTTTCACCTTATAATAAGCTGCTTCTGCAGTTTCGTTAGCATGTGAAAATGCCGAACGATATCCATTTTTTGGGTTATCGGCGGTGCCTGGATTCAACTGTAATTTCCCCTGAGTTGGCATAATCAAAAAATCCCCAAGATCAGAATGTCCAGTTCCGCTTAAATGGGTATGGCTGAAACCGACAATGGTTTTATCCTCGTATCTGTATCCAGAACAATATTTGTAGACCTCTCCATTGTATTTTCCGTTTTGCTCATAGGAAATGGTATCCGTTTCCGGACTGAGCTGAACGGCTCCAAATGGAACTGTAGCACCGGGATAGGTGTGTCCCATTTTTTCGGTGCCAATGATGGGCTTTACATATTGCACTAAATTTTGTTGTGCGTTACCAAAATAGAAACTGATGATTAACCAATAAAAAACTTTTTTAGATTTCATTGAAATTCTCTGTATTAAAAATTAGTATAGGGCAGATTTGTTTATTTTATGAAAGTTAAACCGGCATTATTTTGACCTAAAAAGTTTTTGACAATATATTTTCCTATTTGCTCTCCTTGCAAGACGCCGTTATCTATAGCATCTCTATAATGAATTCCTCCATATAACCGTGAAACAGCCGCTTCCCGTGAAGCTTGCAGAAATGATTTGAATCTTCTTTGCGGCAAACCAAATTCGGTTTCTGTAGTGTCGGTGAAAGAAAAGTCATCTCCAAAAAAATTGGTAAGAATTGTTGCTGCAGCGGTTGATATGACACTATGTCCCGATGTATATTCAGGGAATGGCGGCGTTTGCAATAATGGTTTCCATTTATTGTCGATCCATTTATTGATAGCCGTTTCAGGCCTTATCCTATTGCTTCTGTACTTTTCATCCCAACAGGAAACAAATGCATCCGATAATGTTACCGCTACCGCTGTATGAATAAAAATGGTTTGCTGCAAACTTGTCTCCCTCTTTAAACAAGCGATGCCGGTAATTCCCATCCAATGTCCGCCGGGTGATATTTTTTTTATGCCAAATTCCACATGCCCCAGCTGTTGCACAAAAAAAGGATTACAATCCCAAAAACTCGCAATGTCTTTTTGCTTTTTGGACAGTTTATTTACAACGGTGTACACTTCAATCATCTGTTTGTAAAAAGGGGATGTTTTTGTGCTGTCAAATTCAATAGGTCTAAGGGGTTTAAACTGCTGAGCGGAATCGAGCAAGAAAGTCCGTATGCGGTTCCAGTTCGGTTCCAGAGCCTGCATAAATCCTGGACTCGTAGGCTGCCACTTCCCTATTTCGGTCAAAGGAGTGTATTTTTTATAGCCGCTCAGCTTGCTAAAATTATCCGCCTTCACATATTGCATCATTTGGCTTACTGCAACTTGGACTAGCTTTGCTGTATTATCCAGCTGTCCTTTTGAGATTCCCTTTGTTTCTGCGAACCGCATTATGGAATCGGCCTCTCTCGCAAACTTATATCCCGATGGCAGCAGTTTTTCGGCCATTTTATAGACGGTATACACTGATGCCAAAGAGGCATCGCTTTTTGAGACGAGCGTATCGGCTATCTGCAGTTTTTGAAAACCATGAAGCGATTCCGAGAAGGATTGCTCGGGTATTTTAAACAATGAGTTTACTTCTTTTGAAGCAAGCGTGACATAGGCATAATATCTTCCCGCGGCTACCGGTGAGGTAACATCGCTGAGCATTACGTCTGTCACTTTTTTTAGGGCAATGACATAATCCTTTGAAGAAAATTTTTCGAAATTCTGGGAAAATGATTTAGCTCCCAGGAAAACAATAAACGCAACTAGAATATATTTTTTCATGATGAAATACATTAATATTTATAAACAGCGGTTTGCTGATTGTTAATGGAAAACAATAGCTTTTTTTGGCCTTTTGATTGTATCGAAATGATATCTTTTACACAGCCTTTAACATTCAGGCCGGAATTTAGCTGGGGTACATAATCAAAATTTCCTTTTCCATCCCCCGCTAACAAAATCCCGTAATTTGCGTCTATCTTTCCTATTTTAATTCTTGTTTTTTCTAAATTACCTCCCAGTAAAATATCGGTATTGCCGTCATGGTTATAGTCGTCTATTCCGATGGCATACACCGGCGCATAACTTGCCTGTATAGGCAGACTATGTTGAATAAAAGTACCATTTTTATTTTCGAACCAGCTTGTTTCAAAAGAATTAGCTTTCAGCACTTTTGCTGATTGTAATTGCTCTGGAGATAAAACGTCATTGATAGTCGCTTCAGAATAGGAATCATAGGTAGGAAATCGTTGTCGGAGACTCACGATCTGATCCGTCATTTCGTCCCTGCTGGCAACAGGATACGATTGTCCCTGCAGATATTGACACAGCAAAGGATCAACTGAGCCGTTTTTGTCAAAATCACCGTAATAAAGTGTTGCCGGTTCTTTCTCGCTGACGTGTATTTGACTGTTGGTTCCCCAGTTGGCCGCAACCAGATCAAGATCACCATCACCATCAAGATCGGCTGATGCTAACCTATTCCACCAGCCATATAATGCATCGGGAAAATAGTTCTGCGTTGCATCTACAAGCTGACCGTTTTTATTTTCGAAACACATTAATCTCATCCATTCGCCGCAAATGATCAAATCAGGCTTACCATCCTTGTTCACATCCATCCAAACTGCATCGGTCACCATTCCCAACTCTTTCAAAGCGGGTGCCACAGATGGCATCGCTTTTGCAAACTTTCCTTTGCCATCATTCAACAATAAAAAACTCTCCGGTGATTCGGGGTATCTCCCGGAAATAGCGCGGCTTCCCACAAATAAATCAGGATCGCCATCACCATCTACATCCGCTGCTTTCACACAAGAACCATAACTTGTTTCAATTGGTAAAGCATCCTGATTTTTTACAAATGAGCCCTTTTCATTCAAATAAAGACGATCCTGCAATTCAGGGGAATTATTATCAAATGTATAACCACCGCTTACGACATACAAATCCAGGTCGCCATCGTTGTCTGCATCAAAAAATAAAGCATCCACATCTTCGGATGCGGCATCTTCATCGAATGCCTTTTGTGTCGAACGGACAAAACTCCCGTTTTGCTGTTGCAATAGTAACTGCCCTGCCTGCCCTTTGGCTCCGCCAATGAAAACATCTTCCAGCTTATCTTTGTTCACATCGGCTTTGGCACTATGCGGGCCGCTAAACGAAAGCATATTGGTCATTAGGGGTTGCGTTTTAAAATCATTGGTTTCCTGTTCTTCATGTCTGAAAGGAATAGAATTATCCGCTAATGAGAATACAGTTGAACCACTAGCTGGAAGAGCATACATACGATCTGGATTATTATATTTAACATGTACAGTGCTGTTTATAGTGTTGTTTTTAAGTGTTTCCATTTTGCCGTCAGGCCAATAAACAGAAATCGAATCAATGGCAGGGGCAGGCAAACCAATGTGCATCGGCTCTTGCATGGCACTTTGAAAACCATGTACTGGGTAATTCTCTTGCATCACCCTACCTTCTGGAGTATGCACTTTAACTTTGGCACCCAAAGCATTGGTGTTTTTTCCGGGCATCTGCAATTCTACATTAATATAATTTCCCTTACTCCCCATTTCAACGGCATTGTTACGGTAAATGGCAGCCACATCATTCATCCGGTTTATTATCAAATCAAGATCACCGTCATTATCAAGATCGGCATAAACTGACCCCTGGGAAAAATCCTCTTTTTCGAGTCCCCAGTCTATTGAGCAATCTTTAAATTGAAGATTTCCCTTGTTCTCAAAAATATAATTATGAAGCGGGGTGGACTGAATTCCCTGAAGCATCTGAAACATTTTTTCTCCGGACTCCCCACGTAAATATTTCAATCGTTCATTCGCATAAAATTTCGCAAAATCACGGTTTATCATGTCTCTTCCATATCCATTGGAAACAAAAAGATCTTTATTCCCATCATTATTAAAATCGGCAAACAATGCAGACCAACTCCAATCTGTATTGGAAATCCCGCTTAGCTGACCCGTTTCGCTAAAAGTATTATTGCCGTTATTTAGCTGTAACATGTTACGCATTAACTGATGGTAAAATCCGTTTTGCAATGTGTTATTATAGATTTCGTAATTATCGGGCGTGTAAAATAGTTTCTGCCTTTTATTGTCTGCGGGCAACATGTCCAGCGTATAAATGTCAGGCCAACCGTCATTGTTAATATCCGCTATGTCAGCCCCCATGGAAAAATTAGAGATATGCCCCAATTGCTCTTTTAATCGATTTGTAAAAGTTCCGTTTCTATTATTGATGTAGAGATAATCTTCTTCCACATAGTCATTGGTAACATAAAAATCCGGCCAACTGTCATTATTCACATCGCTTACGGTAACGGAAAGCCCATAGCCCAACGGATTTGAAATAATCCCTGCCTCGGCTGTCATTTCTGTAAAATGGTTATTGTCGTTCCTGTAAAGTCGGTCTCCGGCATCCGGATCTGTCATTTTTTTTACAAAGGCAGCATCAAAATTGTGTAATTCCTTGATGTTGTGGTTCAGTACAAAAAGATCCAAATCTCCATCACGGTCATAATCAAAGAAGGCAGCTTGCGTGCTATAACCGGCATCGGCAACTCCCAACTCCATGGCTCTATCGGTGAATGTAACCCTACCGTCGGCAGAGTGAGAAGGTCCATTATTGATGAACAATTGGTTCCTTCTCTTTTCAGGTTTGGCATCGCCGGAATAACTAACATAAATGTCCAGCCATCCATCGCCATTAACATCTGCCACACTTACGCCCGTTTTCCAGTCTTTACGGCCTTCCACTCCGGCGTTTTTGGTAATGTCTTCAAATTTTAAATTGCCTTTATTAAGATAAAGGGCATTGGGTTGCATATTCGCAGTAAAATACAAGTCTATTAAACCATCCTTATTAAAATCGCCGG
>JAHEZF010000341.1 GCA_023251215.1 Sphingobacteriales bacterium
TTTGAGTAATGGAGAAATTTCACTCAGCTCTGTTTTCATCCGCCATTTCTGGTAGCTGGTCAGGTAAGCATTGATAAGCTCTCCTTTGCTATCGGTTACAATGGTAGAATATTCAATCTTATCAGGCAGCGGAAAGAACCAGTTGAGCAACAGAAATAACAGGAATAAACCAAGGATGCTAATTCCCAGCCGTTTGTAGAAACGGATGATATGTCGTTTGGTGATTTTGAGTTTACTCATCCTTATTTTATATGTTCTATAAAAATATCGGCCCTTCGGGCTTCTTACCTTGCCTTTTTCTTCACTTAACAAATATTTATCGGGCAAAGTTTGCAAAGCATCTCTAAGCTGTATTAATTTTCCTGTCAAATTCTTTTCAACCTGTATGGACTCATCCCACTCATCCCGACCAACCTTGGACATCCCTCCTTAGTTTTTTATCATACTAATTTCAGTCTTTTCACCGAAAGCCAATTTAGCTTTCGTATAAAATGAACTTAAAACCAAATATTTTTTTGTTCATCAAATTTCTTTAACTTCTCATTCATAACTTACCCTTTAACCACACCATTATATGCGTATCAAAAATTTCCTTGTTCCGCTTTTTGCCGGAACAATTTTTTTTTCTGCCTGTAAGCAGAAATCTATTAGTCTTGATTTTACCAATGCCAAAGGTGAAGTTCCGCAACTGGGGAACCTGCTTTTCCGGTTCAGCAGTTCACTGGTAAAAGATTCCATGCTGAATGCATGGGATTCTACTGGCTATATTTCTTTTGATCCCGCAATTGCGGGAAAGTTCCGGTGGGAAAGCCCCGATCAACTGGTGTTCTCCCCATCGCAGCCACTGGCGCCGGCCACCAGTTACAAAGCAAAGATCAAAAACACAGTACTGCGGTTCAGTAAATACAATTCGGTAAAAGGAGGAGATAAAATAAGTTTTCATACCCCTGATCTTACATTGGACAATTCGCAGATCATCTGGATGCTGCAGGATGAAGGAGGCAATAAAGCGGTACCGCAGATAGATCTTTTTTTTAATTACCGGATCAATCCTGCTGACCTTAAGGATAAACTGAAAGTGGAAGTGGAAGGGGAAAAGACAGACTTCAGTATGATCACTGTTTCGCCGGACAATAAAATATCACTTCGTATCAGCGGGTTGAAAACTGAAGATAAAGACGTTAATGCAAAGCTGACGATTGAAAAAGGATTGAAACCTGAAAGCGGCAATAACAGCACTTCAGAACCGATCACTTCTTCTCTTTCTATTCCCTCACCCTATGTGCTGACAATACAAAACCTGGAATCGGAACATGACGGTACAGAAGGAGTGGTAAAAGTAACAACCAGCCAGCAACTGGCCGGGGAAAATATAAAATCATTTGTAAAGTTTGAACCCAATCTTTCTTATACAGTGGAGCAATCTGATAATGGTTTTGTTTTACGCAGTGATAAATTTGATGTTGAAAAAAGTTATGTGCTGACCATTGCCAAAAACCTGAGAGGCAAGATCGGCGGAATATTAAAAGAAGATTATACCGGCAGTGTAGCTTTTGGCGAACTGGAAGCGGCCATCAATTTTACCAACAGCAAGGCTGTGTATCTGTCAAAGAACGGCAGTAAGAATCTGGAGATTCAGATCACTAATGTGTCGAAAGTAAAATTGGTCATTTCCAAAATTTTTGAGAACAACCTGCTGATGGCGCAGCGTTATGGTTATTATCCGAAGGAAACAAAGGCACGGTATGCAAGCTACGAGGGAGATTATGAAGGCGACTATTATAATGAGTATGGCGGCGATAATGACGCCATGCTTGGCGATGTGATCTATGAAAAAGAAATTGATACAAGGTCGTTGCCAAAGAGTGGTGCGGGACGATTATTAAATTTTAGCCAGTTTGAAGACAGGCTGCCTGATTTCAAAGGCATTTATCATTTGGTGGTGCGTTCCACTCAAGATTATTGGGTAAAAGACAGCCGCTATATTTCTTTATCCGATCTGGGTTTGATTGCCAAAGAAGGACAAGATAAGGTTTATGTATTTGCCAATTCAATTAAAACAGCTTCGCCTGTTGATGGAGTGAATGTATCTGTATATTCTAACAACAATCAATTGATAGGAACAGGGTCGACCAATAGTGAAGGAGTGGCCGAAGTGGCTTATTCGAAAAAAGATCCGATAGCTATCGGATACAGTGGGTTTAAACCGGCAATGGTAATTGCCAAAACGGCTGATGACTTTAATTATCTTCCTTTCAACAATACAAAAGTCAATACATCAAGATTTGAAGTAGGAGGCAAGAGAAATAATCCAAGCGGACTGGATGCATTTGTATATGCAGAACGGGATATTTATCGTCCCGGTGAAAAAATTAATTTTTCTGTTATCATCCGTGACCGGCAATGGAAAACTCCGGGGGATATTCCTTTAAAGATGAAATTCCTGCTGCCCAATGGCAAAGAATTAAAGTCATTCCGTAAAAATCTGAATGAAGAAGGATCGGTAGAAGCAAATATTGATATCTCCAATGCTGCCATTACCGGCAGCTACACACTGGAAGTTTA
>JAHEZF010000342.1 GCA_023251215.1 Sphingobacteriales bacterium
ATTTTTGATTGCGGCTCCTGTTCCGGTATTCAGCATGGCCCGCAAGATTGTAAAATAATTTTTTGGATGTAGTAAATTCCCCGGTGAGATTCTGAACCATCAATCCCAGTTTAATGAACTGCTGCAGGTTTTTGGCATCAGGAAACTGGTAAATGGAAAAATCATTGCTGATATTTTTCCAGCGTTCAAAGAAAAAAACAGTATCTGATTGCAAACTGATTCCGTAATTATCCTGGTAATAAACCGAATCAGGAAAATAAAAGGCGCCGGAATTGCTAAAATGAGGCTTGTCAAAAAAATTGTACTTCAAGTTACTGAGTGAAAAAGTATGTTCAAACCTGAGACGTGGATAAAACAGGGGAACAATGGTTGAATCTGTTACCAGCGAATCCTTCCTGCCCAGGTCAAACTGCTGGCGAAACAAAAGATTAAATTCACTATACTGATTTCCTGTAGTAATCTTATTGCTGAAAAAGTTGGAAGAATACACATCATCCCCTCCAAGTTTTGTGGGGATATTGAACCGGTCTTTGTAATCAGGATTTTTTAAAAAATTGGACGTATCTACTATGCCTCCATTCTCTGATGACTGCAGCTTATTGGAGAGCAGCACAAAATAATTATTGTATCTCCTGTTGGTTGACTGGAACCAGGATGTAAAAAGATAATTATTGTGATTGACTTTTTGATTTTTAAAAAAGCCCGGCGAATTGATAAGACGGTACTGTAACGAAACATTCCAGTTGGGTTTAATGTTTTGCGTATGCAGCAATTCAATGATCTGTTCTACCCGGCTGCCCAGCAAATAATTAATTTCAGAATAAGGCCTCGTGGTATTATAAAACCTCACCCGTTCCATTTTCCATTTATATATATCAAAAACATGAAAGCCGGGGTCCCAGCCAATAGTAAAAACAGGTGAGAATAAAATTGATCTTGCAGCCGTGCCGGTATTACCAAGAAAAATATATGTGGGAGGTATTGGGAACCTCCGGCTAAAATCGCCGATAGAAGAATCAAGTTTGTAATTGCGGGTGGAATCAAGATAGCGAAAGTTAATAGTAATGGAATCTTCCAGCTTATTCCGGTGATGGAGGCTGTCTGTGCCTCCGGTAGTTCCGATATTGCCTGCCCGGCGGTTTCCACCCAATTGCTGAATCCTGTTGCCTGCTCCGCGAATGATTTGTTCTTGTGCTTTTACAAGCACAGAAAAAAACAGTAAGCCGGTAAATAACAGGTATGTAAACTTGTTCGCCAGTGTATCGAATTAAAATGAAAGGGCAAATTAGCGAAGCAAAAATACAAATGTCGCTTTCAATTTGTTAAATGGATGCTACCAACTCTTTAAAAATAGTGGCCAGTTTAGGTTCAGCGTGTTTAGCGGCTTCCAGTACTTCTTCATGAGTGATCTTATTTTCTTCATCACGGATGCCCACGTCGGTAACCACACTTACAGCAAATACATCAAGCCCCATGTGATTGGCAATGATGCTTTCCTGCACAGTGCTCATACCCACCACATCGCCACCCAGCACATAAATGAGCTTGTATTCAGCCCTTGTTTCAAAAGTTGGCCCTGTCACTGCCACATACACTCCTTCTTTCACGTCAAAATTATTTTTAGCAGCAATTTCTTTTGCTTTTTGAATAAGATGTTTTTTATAAGGCTCACTCATATCTGGGAAACGTGGCCCAAAATCTCCGATATTTTTTCCAATGAGTGGATTAGCTGTAAAAAAGCTTATATGGTCTTTAATGATCATGATATCGCCAACTTTGAAAGAAGGATTTACTCCACCTGCAGCATTAGACAATAATAAAGTTTCAATTCCCAGCAACTTCATTACACGAACCGGGAAAACGATATCCCTTGCAGTATAACCCTCATAATAATGAAAACGGCCGGCCATGGCCACCACGGTTTTGCCGCTAAGTTTGCCAAATATCAGCTTGCTTTTATGTCCCTGCACGGTTGACACCGGGAAATGCGGAATATTTTCATAAGCCACTTCTTTTTCCACTTCTATCGCTTCTATAAATTTGCCCAGGCCGCTGCCCAGCACAATACCTACCTGCGGCTTATGCTTGTATTGTTTTTTTAAAAATTTAACGGTCTCCTCAAATTGCTTCATTGACTTTTTTCCCATACAAAATAGTTGAGCCCTGCCTTTTGGCAGGGCAGGCGACAAATATAAATCGTTATTCAATATGCATACCGGTAAAAATCACAATATTCTTCATCACAGATCAGCTTTTGCAAAACAGGATCTTTCAGTACATCAATATAATCCATCAATTTACCATTGACTTTTATTTTACGATAAATAAGACGAATGCCCTGGCTATAATCAACCCACCAGTTGATATGACCGGTGTATAATGGCTGAATCGGTTTGCCATCTAATTTGTGCCAGCCATAAATGGCAACACGATCGGCTTTGGGATCTCTCGAAATTTTTCCGCTAATGACCACATCTTTCTGAATACCGGCGATCAATCCTTTTCGTCCTTTTCGCTGGCCTTCTACAATCAGGTGATGATGCCACATGATGGGAGTACTGTC
>JAHEZF010000077.1 GCA_023251215.1 Sphingobacteriales bacterium
ATGCCTATACCGGGAAACAGGTAGCGCTAATACCCTTTTCGCCACCGGTATCAGGCCCTGGTAATAAAAACAAGCTTGGCGGAAATGTTTCAGAAAAAAGATTGAAATACACAACCAGCCTTATCAGTAATGAACAGGATCTTCTCGGTGATTTTGTAATGAGCTTTGAACAACCTTTGAAATTGTTCGATTCTTCAAAAGTTCGCCTCGCAACTGATTCTGCTTTTAACCCGGTAACAACATTCAGGTTTACAAAAGATAGCAGCAACAGAAAGCTGAAACTCGTTTATACATGGAAAGAAAACACAGTTTATCATTTTATCCTTGATAAGAATTTTGCAGAAGATTCAGCAGGGAAAAGGTTGCTAAAGTCAGACACCCTGACTTTTAAAACCAAAAGACTGGCAGAATACGGTTCACTCAAACTCAAACTTCGTAACCTGAGCCTTTCTAAAAACCCGGTACTGCTTTTCATAATCAATGAAACCGTTTTAAAGTCTTTCCCTTTAACAGGCATTGATTTTTCACAATCGCTTTTCTTCCCCGGCGAATATGAGCTTCGCATTTTAGAGGATGCAAATAAGAATGGCAAATGGGATCCGGGAGAATTCTTTGGCAAGCACAAACAACCTGAAATAGTAAAGCCCATCCAGCGGCGCATCACTGTAAAACCCGGCCAGGAGAATGAGTTTGAGATAGCGGCCCCCTCTAACTCCCCCTAAAGGGGAGATTTGCATCCGCCCAAACCAAATAGTCGTACAGGTATTTTGTCTTCGTTATAGTTTCAAATAATAGAAAGAATTTTCGAAAAGCGAGGGCTGTGTTCAGGTGGCTTCTCCTTTTGGGGGAAGTCGGAAGAGGGCATTATCTTTGGTTATGCAATTTTCTTCCTCACTTCTTGAAAACGCCGTGAATGAATTTGCCAAACTTCCGGGTATTGGTAAAAAAACTGCATTGCGCATGGTCCTGCATCTGCTGAAGCAGGACACTGATTTTGCTGAACAATTCAGCAATGTCATTGCCAAAATGCGAAAAGAAATAAAATTTTGTCAGCGTTGTTTCAACGTAGCTGATGCTGATATCTGTTCCATCTGCGCCAATTCGATGCGCAAACAGGAAATGATCTGCGTGGTGGAAAATATCCGGGATGTTATTGCCATTGAAAGTACCCAGCAATATAATGGCACCTATCATGTATTGGGTGGGGTTATCTCCCCACTGGATGGTATTGGCCCGGGCCAGCTCAATATTGAATCATTGGTTCATCGCATTGAAAAAGAAAAAACCGCAGAGCTTATTTTTGCATTGAATGCCACCATACAGGGAGATACTACCATTTATTATATCCAAAAGAAGCTTCAGTCACAGCAGATCCGCATCACCACCATTGCCCGCGGTATTGCCTTCGGCGGCGAACTGGAATATGCTGATGAAATGACCCTGGGCCGAAGCCTTCAGAACCGGCTTCCGGTAGAAAACTATGTATCCAACTGTTGATTTGTCCTTTTAATTATTATCTGTTAACTTTGAACCTACAACAGGCGGATTTGTTTATTGTTCGGCCTGTCCCGATAACAATCGGGATAAATAAACAGAACTAATAAACGTCAAGAAACCTTCTCACAGTTTCCCAACGTTTATACAGTTCAATAAAAATTATTAGTCCGGCGATCCCGATAGCAACCGGGACTACTATGGACTTCTGTTACGTCGTCCCGCCATAAGCGGGATACTGTAGTAATTCTACCGGGCAATGTTGAAATTTAAAAAAAGGAGGCAACATGAAATCTATTCGTGATTTACTGAATGAAAGGATCCTTATCATTGATGGCGCCATGGGTACCATGATCCAGAACCATAAGCTGGCAGAAAAAGATTATCGTGGTGACCGATTCAAAGACTGGCCTTCTGACCTTAAAGGCAATAATGATTTGCTTTGTTTGACCCAGCCGCAGATCATCAAAGAGATTCACAAACAATATCTCGAAGCCGGCGCTGATATTATTGAAACAAATACATTCAATGCACAAAAAGTTTCCCTGGCAGATTACCATATGGAAGAACTGGCTTATGAAATAAATCTGGCCGCTGCAAAAATTGCAAGAGAAGCAGTGAAAGAATTTTATGAAGCTCGAAAAGTCTCCCACACCGGGGGAGATTTAGAGGAAGCCTGGGTAGCAGGAGCCATCGGCCCCATGAATAAAACATTGAGCCTGTCACCGGATGTAAACAATCCCGGTTACCGGGCATTGACATTTGATGATGCTGTGACTGCCTATTATGAGCAGGTTAAAGGGTTGGTGGAAGGCGGTGTAGATATTCTTTTAATTGAAACCATCTTTGATACTTTGAACGCAAAGGCAGCCATCTTTGCAATCAAAAAATATTTCAGAGAAGCCCCCCCACCCCCCGAAGGGGGGATGAAAGAAATCCCTATTATGATTTCTGGTACTATAACAGATGCATCAGGAAGAACTTTGAGCGGACAAACACTCGAAGCGTTTTATACTTCAGTCATGCATGCCAAGCCTGTAAGTATTGGACTAAATTGTGCTTTGGGAGCAAAAGAAATGCGTCCTCACATTGAAGAGTTATCACAAATTGCTTCCTGTTATGTATCAGCCTATCCCAATGCAGGCTTACCCAATGCAATGGGAGAATATGATGAGCAACCTGAAGACACAGCACATCATATTGAAGAATGGGCGAAGGAAGGATTTGTGAATATTGTAGGCGGATGTTGCGGCACAACACCAGAACATATTCGCCATATTGCGGAGCATGTAAAAAACATCAAACCCCGCCCGCTGCCAACCATTGAAAATACATTAGTCGCATAGATGACCGAACCAACACATATAAGACCTTACTTACGATTATCCGGGTTAGAACCTTTAGTGGTCCGGCCCGATACAAATTTTGTAAACATTGGTGAACGAACCAATGTAACGGGCTCCAAAAAATTTGCCCGTCTCATCAAAGACAACAAATATGAAGAAGCATTAAGTGTAGCGAGACAACAGGTGGAAAGTGGCGCACAGGTGCTGGATGTAAATATGGATGATGCTTTGTTAGATGGTATTCAGGCAATGACCACTTTTCTCAATCTGCTGCAAGGCGAACCGGACATTGCAAAAATTCCGGTAATGATCGATAGCTCAAAGTTTGAGATCATTGAAGCAGGATTAAAATGTGTGCAGGGCAAGAGCATAGTGAATTCCATCTCCATGAAAGAAGGTGAAGAAAAATTTATTCATCAGGCGGAGATATGCAGAATGTACGGCGCTTCAGTTGTTGTAATGGCTTTTGATGAAAAAGGACAGGCTGATACATTGCAAAAAAAAGTCAATATCTGCGAAAGAGCTTACAAGATATTAACCGGACAGGTTGGATACGATCCACAGGACATTATTTTCGATCTTAATATATTTGCCGTTGCTACAGGTTTAGAAGAACATAATAATTATGCGGTTGATTTTATTGAAGCCACCCGTGTCATTAAACAAAAGATGCCATTGGTAAAAGTCAGCGGCGGCGTCAGCAATCTTTCTTTTTCTTTTCGCGGCAATGATCATGTTCGTGAAGCCATGCATGCTGTATTTCTTTATCATGCCATTAAAGCCGGAATGGATATGGGTATTGTCAATGCGGGCCAGTTAGTAGTGTATGATGAGATTGAGCCGGAGTTAAGACAACTATGTGAAGATGTTATTATCAATCACAACAATGATAACAATGAGGCGACGGAAAAACTGATACTGTTCGCTGAAAAAGTAAAAGCAAAAGGAAAAGTAGAAGTAAAAGATGAGGCGTGGAGAAATTCTTCTGTCGAGCAACGACTCAAACATTCACTGATAAATGGAATCACCGATTATATTGACCTGGATACAGAAGAAGCAAGACAGAAATATCCAAAGCCTCTTGATGTAATTGAAGGTCCGCTAATGGATGGAATGAATGTGGTAGGTGATTTATTCGGCAGCGGGAAAATGTTTTTACCGCAAGTAGTTAAGAGTGCAAGAGTGATGAAAAAATCGGTGGCCATTCTTACTCCTTACATTGAAGCTGAAAAAGAAGTACGCCGTTTAGCACATGCTGCTGCAGGAACAAAAAATGAAGAAGTAGCAGGAGCTGGTCGTGTTTTATTAGCTACAGTAAAAGGTGACGTACATGATATTGGAAAAAATATCGTCGGCGTTGTGCTGGGCTGCAACGGTTACGATATCATTGATCTTGGCGTAATGGTTCATGCAGATAAAATTCTCGATACTGCTGAAAAAGAAAAAGCCGACATCATTGGATTAAGTGGACTGATCACTCCTTCACTTGACGAGATGGTACATGTAGCTCATGAAATGAAACGCAGGGAAATGAAACAACCGTTGCTCATTGGCGGCGCTACTACTTCCCGCATGCACACGGCAGTGAAGATCGCTCCGCAATATGATAATGCTGTGCTGCATATTTTAGACGCATCCCGGAGTGTGGCAGCCGTAAGTGCACTGCTGAATAAAGAACAAAAAAAATTGATCCTGGAAGAAACAAAAAAAGAATACAACCAACTCCGCGACCAGTTCTTAAATAAAAAAAGTAAATCGCTTATTCCCTATGCAGAAGCAGTCATTACTAAAGAATATTTTGACTGGAAAAAATATAAGCCGGTAAAACCTGCCGTGGATGGCGTGAAGACACTGAAGGATTTTGACCTGGGTACAATTGCAAAATATATTGACTGGGGACCTTTCTTTATTGCCTGGGAAATGCCGGGGCATTTTCCCGAAGTATTATCAGATAAAATATTTGGAACGGAAGCCACCCGTTTGTATAATGATGCTCAAAATCTTTTACAAACAATTGTAAAAGAAAAATGGTTTACCGCTAATGGAGTCATTGGTTTCTGGCCTGCTGCCAGCAACAATGCTGATACGGTTACTCTTCAAACAAATAACGGCAAAGTGAAACTGGAATCATTGCGCCAGCAGTTAAAAAAAGCTGTGGGACAACCTAATTTTTCATTGGCTGATTTTATAAAACCAAGCCCATCCCCAGAGACCAGTTGGATAACAGAATATTCTGCTAAAGCCCCTTCCCGGGGGGAAGGGGAAGATAAACCCGGTTATCAGTGGGCAGATCCAATTATTTATCCGCTATTAAAAGAATATGCTTTTAAACACAGAGCAAATCCAACACAAGCTGAAGAAGTTCTTTGGCAGTTAGTAAAAACCAAAAAAATTGAGGGACATAAATTCAGGAGACAACACATTATTGGAAACTATATTGCCGATCTGGTTTGCCTTGATAAAAGATTAATTATAGAGATTGATGGCTTGATTCATCAACTGCCGGAAAACAATGAATCAGATGAAGTCAGAACAAAATGGTTAAATGAGCAGGGATTTAAAGTAATTCGTTTTACAAATGAAGAAGTGATCAACAGAACTGATGATATTTTAGAAATAATCTCTTCAAGTTTAAAGAATCAACCAAGTATAAAGGAAAACTCCGATCTAAGTTCCCCCTCCGGGGGACAGGGGGCTTGGTCTGACTTTTTAGGAGCCTTTGCCGTTACCATTCATGGCGCTAAAAAACATGTTGAAAAATTTGCTGCGGATAATGATGAATACAATAAGATCATGGTGCAGATATTAGCTGACAGATTAGTAGAAGCTTTTGCCGAATGTCTGCATCAAAAAGTGAGAAAAGAATATTGGGGTTATGAAAAAAATGAAGCGTTGACAAATGAGCAACTGATAAAGGAAGAATATAAAGGTATCCGGCCGGCACCGGGTTATCCTGCTTGTCCTGATCACACAGAAAAAATAAAGTTGTTTGAACTGCTGAATGTCACAGAGAATATCGGCATTGAACTTACAGAAACCCTGGCGATGAATCCTCCTGCTTCGGTTTGCGGCTGGTATATTGCTCATCCGCAAAGCCATTATTTTGGTTTGGGAAAGATAGGAAGAGACCAATTGAAAGATTATGCAAAAAGAAAAGGAATGAGTTTGGAAGAAGCGGAGAAATGGTTGCGACCAGTGTTGGAATAAATACTATAACAGCTCTCTGTAAAATAATTCATCATACAATTGCTGAGAAGAAAGAAAATGTATTCCTTTTATCCCTAACATTTCTCCCCCTTTTATATTCCGCAAACTATCATCAATCAAAATGGCTTCTGAAGGTTTTACATTATAACGATCCAGCAAACGCTGATAAATTTCAGGAAAGGGTTTTCTTGTTTTTTCTTCACCACTCACTACCCTGCCATCAAACCAATGCAAAAAATCATAACGATTCAAGACTATTGGAAATAATTCGGAACTCCAGTTAGTCAGGGCATATAATTTCAGATCGGTTTTTTCTTTCAGCTTTCTGAAAATATCAACGCTTTCCTGTATCGGCCCGCCCAGCATTTCTTCCCAACGTCCATAATAAGCTCTTATTTCTGTTTCCCATTCCGGATATTTGAACACAAGTTCTTCGGTGGCTTTGCTAATGGAATATCCTTCATCCTGTCTTTCATTCCAGTCATGGGTGCAAATATTTTTCAGAAACCATTCCACTTTTTCTTCATTATCAAAAATGGTCCGGTACACATAGCGGGGATTCCAGTCTATCAACACCCCTCCCAGGTCAAAGATGATTGTATTAATATCTGCCATTACCGGTAACTGAGTTTGAAATAGATCATTACGGATGACATGGATAAAACAATGGCATTGGTGAGAATGATGACCCAGTTATCCAGCAATGCTCCGTAGGCAATCCATATCACTTCATTGATGGCGGCAATTACAAACATCAGCAATGAAATATCCCTCGCTGACTTTTCTTTCCATGTTTTGATAACCTGGGGCAAAAAAGTAAGAGACGTTATTGCCCCGGCAGAATATCCCAGAATATCTACTAAAGCCATTATATACCCCCACCCCTAAAGGGGAGTTATTTATATTTTTTAAATTGTTTTATTTCTTCAATAGTAGCAGGCATAATACTGATTGCAGCCCCACCACCTGAAGCAAGTTTCAATTTCACCT
Source organism: Sphingobacteriales bacterium (assembly GCA_023251215.1). Lineage (GTDB taxonomy): Bacteria > Bacteroidota > Bacteroidia > Chitinophagales > Chitinophagaceae > JAHEZF01. The sequence continues at coordinate 7,038 of JAHEZF010000077.1, forward strand.
TAGTCTTGCTATCCACCAAAAGTTTTTCTATTACATATGCTTCAGGGTTACTTTTCCAATCTGCATTATCGGCATCATGGTAAATGGTGGCCACATATTTTTTCCCTGCATCCAAAAAATCCAATACTTCAATAAACGATCTTGCATTCTCATCGGTAATGGCGCCAAGAAACCAATTGTCTTTCCCCTTTGCTTTTCTTGCTTCAATAATATAATCTCCGGGTTCTGCATCCAGTATTTTAGTATCATCCCAATCCACGGCCACATCTTTAATGAATTGAAATGCATCCATACGAGCTTCATAATTCTCCGGGAGGTCAGCTGCCATTTGCAGGGGGCTGTACAT